>JAGTUV010000033.1 GCA_018224305.1 Gemmatimonadota bacterium | reverse complement strand
GACACAAAGTCCGCCAGACCCTTCGCCGCCTGGATCCGCGTGATCGCCGCCGTCAACGTCGTCTTGCCGTGGTCGACGTGTCCGATCGTGCCCACGTTCACATGCGGCTTGGTCCGCTCGAATTTAGCCTTGCCCATTTTCTCTCTTAATCCTGGTCCGTTAATCAAACCGCAGGGTGTGGGTGAGGAGGGAGAGGGACTTGCCCTCCCTCACCCTCACCCTCCTCCTTACCCTCTTACCTTGGAAATAATCTCTTCCGCCTTGCTCTTCGGCACTTCCTCGTAGCGCGAAAACTGCATCGAGTAGACGGCGCGTCCCTGCGTGAGCGAGCGCAGCTGCGTCGAGTAGCCGAACATCTCCGACAACGGCACGCTCGCACCGATTACCTGCGCCTCGCCCCGCTGCGTCATCCCGCCGATCTTGCCACGGCGGCTGGACAGGTCGCCGATCACGTCGCCCATGTAATCCATCGGCGTCACGACCTCGACATCCATCACCGGCTCGAGCAGTACCGGACTCGCGCGCCTGACGGCTTCCTTGAACGCCATTGAGCCGGCGATCTTGAACGCCATCTCGCTCGAGTCGACGTCGTGGTAGCTGCCATCGATCAGCTGAACGCGCACATCCACCATCGGATAGCCGGCGAGGATGCCGGTCTCCATGGCTTCCTTCATGCCCTGCTCCGCAGGCCCGATGAACTCGCGGGGCACGACACCGCCGACGATCTTGTCCTCGAACGCCCAGCCTGAGCCCGGCGTCTGCGGATACATGTTGATCACGACGTGTCCGTACTGACCCTTACCACCGGTCTGCCGGACGAACTTGCCCTCCACCTTGAGCGCTTCCTTGCGGATCGTCTCACGGTAGGCGACCTGCGGCCGGCCGATATTCGCGTCGACCTTGAACTCGCGCATCATGCGGTCGACGATAATTTCCAGATGCAGCTCGCCCATGCCGCCGATGATCGTCTGACCCGTCTCATCATCGGTGTGCACGCGGAACGTCGGATCTTCCTCCGACAGCTTCTGCAGCGCGGTTGCCAGCTTGTCCTGGTCGGCCTTCGTCTTCGGCTCGATCGCGACATCAATAACCGGCTCCGGGAACTTCATCGACTCGAGAATGACCTGGTCCTTCTCGGTGCACAGCGTGTCGCCTGTACGCGTGTCCTTCAGGCCGATCGCCGCGGCAATGTCGCCCGCGAACACCGTTTCAATCTCTTCGCGGCGGTTCGCGTGCATCTGCAGCAGACGACCGACGCGCTCGCGCTTGTCCTTCGTCGAGTTGTAGACATACGAACCCGCGGGCAGCTGTCCGGAGTACACACGGAAGTACGTCAACTTACCGACATACGGATCGGTCATGATCTTGAACGCCAGCGCCGCAAACGGCTCGCTGTCGTCCGGGTGGCGCTCGATGACGTTCTCTTCGTGGCGCGGCTCGTGACCCGTGATCGACGGCACGTCCATCGGTGACGGCAGGTAATCGATCACCGAATTCAGCAGCTGCTGCACACCCTTGTTCTTGAATGCAGTACCGCACAGAACGGGCGTGATCGCACCGGCGATCGTCGCCTTCCGGATCGCGGCGCGCAGTTCGTCCTCCGACGGATCGTGACCATCGAGGTACTTCTCCAGCAGGTCCTCATCGAATTCGACCGCGGCCTCCACGAGCTCGTGGCGCAGCTTCTCGACCTGCTCACTCAGCGCGTCGGGAACCGGACCCTCGACCCACGTCGCGCCGAGCGAATCATCGTCATAGACCAGCTCGACACGGCGCACGATATCGACCATGCCCGTGAACAGCTCGCCCTCGCCCAGCGGCAGGTGGATCGGGTACGCCTTCGCGCCCAGCCGGTCCTTGATCATACCGACGACGTGCATGAAGTCGGCGCCTACACGGTCCATCTTGTTGACGAACGCAATGCGCGGCACTTCGTAGCGATCCGCCTGACGCCACACCGTCTCCGACTGCGGCTCCACGCCGCCGACCGCGCAGAACACCGCGACCGCGCCATCCAGCACGCGCAGCGAGCGCTCCACTTCGACCGTGAAGTCGACGTGTCCGGGCGTATCGATGATGTTGATCCGATAATCCTCGTCGAACCGCTTCCAGAACGCAGTCGTCGTCGCGGACGTTATGGTGATGCCGCGCTCCTGCTCCTGCTCCATCCAGTCCATCGTCGCGGCGCCATCATGCACCTCGCCGAGCTTGTGGATGCGGCCCGTGTAATAGAGGATGCGCTCCGTCGTCGTCGTCTTGCCGGCATCGATGTGTGCCATGATGCCGATGTTGCGAAGCTTATGGAGCGGCGTATCTCTGGGCATAATCGTGTGACCTTATCTATGCTCTACCACCGGTAATGTGCGAAAGCCTTGTTGGCCTCTGCCATCCGGTGCGTATCGTCCTTCTTCTTGATGGCGTTGCCCTCATTGCGGGCTGCCGCCATCAGCTCATTCGCGAGCCGTTCCGACATCGTCTTGTCGCCGCGCTGCCGCGAGTATCCGATCAGCCACTTCAGTGCGAGCGCGTTGCGCCGCTCCGGCCTCACCTCGATCGGCACCTGGTACGTCGCACCGCCGACACGACGACTCTTCACCTCGAGCATCGGCTTCACGTTGTTCACGGCCTGCTTGAACACGTTGATCGCCGGCTGCCCCGTCTTCTCCTCGATCACCTGCATCGCATCATAGAAGATGCGCTCCGCAGTCGACTTCTTGCCGTCCAGCATCAGGCTGTTGATGAACTTGCTGACGGTCGTCGACCCGTACTGCGGATCCGCGGGCGTCACCCGCTTGACTGCACTCTGGCGTCGGCTCATGGCTACCTGGCCTTCGGCTTCTTGGTACCGTACTTCGACCGGCTCTGATTACGGTCGGAAACGCCGCTCGTATCCAGCGTGCCCCGGATGATGTGGTAGCGCACGCCCGGCAGGTCCTTCACACGACCGCCGCGGATCAGCACGATCGAGTGCTCCTGCAGGTTGTGACCTTCGCCCGGTATGTAGGCGGTCACTTCGTGCTGATTCGTCAGACGTACACGCGCCACCTTCCGCAGGGCCGAGTTCGGCTTCTTCGGGGTGGTGGTGTAGACTCGCGTGCAGACACCCCGCTTCTGCGGGTTCGCCTGCAGCGCGGGCGCCTTGTTCTTCTTCTCAACCTTTTTCCGTCCGTGACGGACCAGCTGGTTGATTGTCGGCATGTCGTTCTTTCCGTCCAGGTTCTGCGGATCGGGGCGACGCGCGCCTCGGCTTACCGGCGTAAAAACGCGGGGACACACCCAGCAACGGGGTCCCCGCACGACCGGAAGAGGTTGACTCTTGCCGCTCCCTCTATTTCGGGAGATCGGTGAGACGAACATTCCATTTGGTCGACAGACATGGAAAGGTAAGGGGCTGAGGGGGTTGTGTCAATCCCGCGCGACAGGGCTGCCGGTTGGGTCGGCGCGCCGGTTGTGCCGGCCTCCCCGGCGATCGACAGCCGGACTACAGGGGCTTCGTTCCCGCCGCGTAGACGGTATGGCGAAGGCCAGGCACAGCAGTCTCGACCGCCGCCACTCCCCATAGCGCTGCGCGCATTGGAGAGAGGAGCGG
>JAGTUV010000032.1 GCA_018224305.1 Gemmatimonadota bacterium | reverse complement strand
GTGTTATGGGGTGGGGGGGTGGGAGTGGGAGGGGGACGGCAGCCCCCATTCCCAACCATCGCCCACCCCCTCACCTTTACCCCTCTAACACTCCCACTCCGAATCCCTCACCCTGGTTGTTCCTGTTCCCGCCAGCGCCGGAGCCATTCATCGGCCCAGCTCTCCAGGCGGCCGTCGCGAATCGCTTCGCGCGCGTCCTCGCCGATCCTGAGGAGGAAGCGCACGTTGTGCAGCGACACGAGGCGCATGCCCAGTTGTTCACCGGCCGCGATCAGGTGCCGGATGTAGGCGCGGCTGTACGTGCAGCACGTGAAACAGTCGCACGTCGTGTCAAGGGGCCGCTCGTCCAGCTTGAAGCGCGCGGCCTTCGTGTTCACCTGCCCGCCGTCGCGTACCCATGCGGTGCCGTTGCGGCCGTTGCGCGTGGGCGCTACGCAGTCGAACAGGTCGATGCCCCGCCGGATCGCCTCGACCAGGTCGTCCGGGTACCCTACGCCCATCAGGTATCTCGGCAGCGCCCGCGGCAGCTCCGGCTCCAGTGCTTCGAGCATCGCATACATCTTCGGCTTCGGCTCGCCGACGGACAACCCACCGATTGCAATGCCGTTCCAGTCGCCCGTCTCGAGCGTGCGTCGCGCGGCGTCGATCCGCAGGTCCTCGTACACCGAACCCTGGAGGATGGGCACCAGCGTCTGGCGCTCGCCGGTGCCGTGCTCCGCCTGGATTTCGGCGAACCGGTCACGACAGCGCTTGAGCCAGCGCAGCGTGCGCTCGTGGGCCGCGGCGGCCGCTTCCCGGCTCGACTGGCCGGGCGGGCACTCATCGAATGCCATGATGATATCGGCTCCGAGCGCATGCTGCACGTCCATCACGCGTTCGGGGGTGAACATGTGCCTGGAGCCGTCGATGTGACTCTGGAAGAGCACGCCCTCGTCGGTGATGCGGTTGCTGGCGGCGAGACTGAAGACCTGGAAGCCGCCGGAGTCGGTCAGGATGGGACGCTCCCAGTTCATGAAGCCGTGCAGCCCGCCGAGCTGCTCGACGATGTCGTGGCCGGGCCGGAGATAGAGATGGTAGGTGTTTGACAGCATGATCTGCGCGCCCATCTCGCGCAGGTCCCGGTGCGATAGCGTCTTCACGGTCGCCTGCGTGCCGACCGGCATGAATGCGGGCGTCTCCACCGTGCCGTGCGGCAGCGCGAACCGGCCCGCGCGGGCGCGGCCGTCCTCGTGCTCGATCGTGTACTCGAACATCAGAGGATCGCCATCGCGTCTCCGTACGAGTAGAAGCGGTAGTGCTCCCCGATGGCCGCCTCGTACGCAGCACGGGTGCGCTCGTAGCCGGCAAACGCGCTGACGAGCATGAGCAGCGTCGAGCGCGGCAGGTGGAAGTTGGTGATCAGGGCATCGACCGCGCGGAACCGGTAGCCCGGCCGAATGAACAGGCGCGTCCAGCCACTGCCTGCATGGATGATTCCTACGTCATCGGCGGCGGACTCCAGAGTGCGGGCGACGGTCGTGCCCACCGCCCAGAGGCGCCCGCCGCTGCGCCGCGCATCGTTCATCCGGCCCACCGCCTCCTCCGTCACCTCGTACCACTCCTCGTGCATGGGATGATCGGCGGGATCCTCCGCCTCCACCGGCCGGAACGTGCCCACGCCGACGTGCAGCACGACGGTGGCGATGCAGACGCCGCGCTCGCGCAGCGCGCTCAGCAGGGCGGGCGTAAAGTGGAGCCCCGCCGTAGGCGCTGCAACGGAGCCCTCGGCGCGCGCATACACCGTCTGGTATCGCTCGGCGTCGGCGGGCTCGGCCGCCCGTTCAATGTACGGCGGCAGCGGGATGTGGCCGTACCGCTCGATCGCACTCCGGGTGTCCAGCGGAGTATGCAGGCGGACGCGGCGTGTGCCATCCGCCCGCACCTCCAGGACCTCGACGCTGAGGTCGTCGGCAATGCGGACCGTGCGCTCCGCCCTGAGCCGGGCGCCGGGCCGCACCAGCGCGATCCATTCGTCCGGCCAGGCGCTGCTCAGGTCAGGCGCGGACGTCGAGTGCTGCGCCGAACCACCGGCGGCCGGCTGCAGCAGCACGATCTCCGCGGCCCCGCCGCCCGCGCGCGTGCCGAGCAGGCGCGCAGGAAAGACGCGCGTCTCGTTCAGCACCAGCACGTCGCCGGGATCGATCAGTGACGCGATGTCGCGGAACGTGAGATGCTCGAATGTGTCGCGATCCCTGCGCACGACGAGCAGGCGGCTGGCATCCCGCTCGGCGGCGGGGCGACTCGCGATCAGGTCAGGCGGGAGGTCGTAGTCGAACGCGGAAGTGGTGAACGGCTCATGTTCTGGCACGGCCGTTCAGGACTCAGCCTCTCCGACGAGGCGGCCGTCCATCAGCTCGCGGACCTGGCGTACGCGATCGGGCATGATCCAGAGCTGCGTCTCGTCCTCCGTATGGCGTTCCTCGGTGATGAACTCGAGCACAAGCCGCTCGATGGGGTGCGTGCTGCCATCATTGCGGCGGGAGTGGCGGGAACATATCTCGGCGAGGTCGAGGTTGTACCTCCTCTCGACATTACGCAGCGCGAGCAGGCGCGCGCCGGCTTCGTCGGCGCCAGCCTCCGCCAGCGCATCGAACATCCTGCGATGCGAGTTGCCGTGCTCATCGAAGCGCGAGCACAGCAGGCGACGGTCGGCTGGACTGAGACAGACGATGTGCGTCATGCTTCGAACAGGTTGACCTGCGACTCGCCGGCGCCGAGGCGCACGGCCGGGATCGTGTAGCCGAACCGGCGATAGGCGTTGTTCGTCGCGACCCGGCCGCGCGGCGATCGCATCAGGAAGCCGTTCTGGATGAGGAACGGCTCATATACCTCCTCCAGCGTGCCCGCGTCCTCACCCACGGCCACGGCGAGCGTCGTCAGGCCGACGGGACCGCCGTCGAAATGCTCGATGATGCTCTTGATGATGCGCGCGTCCATCTCGTCGAGGCCGTACTCATCGACATCGAGAAGAACGAGCGCCTCGCCGGCGACATCGGCGGTGATCACGCCCTGCGCGCGTACCTGTGCGAAGTCACGGACGCGGCGCAACAGGCGGTTCGCGACGCGCGGCGTGCCGCGGGAGCGGCGCGCGAGCTCGACGGCGCCGTCGCGCGTGCACTCGACGTTGAGAATTTCGGCACTGCGCGTGATGATCTCGGCAAGGTCGTCGGGCGTGTAGAAGTTCAGGCGCTGGACGATGCCGAAGCGTGCGCGCATGGGCGGCGTCAGCAGGCCGAAGCGGGTGGTCGCGCCGACGAGCGTGAACTTCTCCACCGGCATCGTCACGGTCTGCGCCTTCGGCCCCTCCGAGAGCCGGATGTCGATGCGGTAGTCCTCCATGGCCGGATAGAGGAACTCCTCGATGATGGGACGCAGCCGATGGATCTCGTCGATGAACAGGATGTCGCCCTCACGCAGGTTCGTGAGGATGCCGACCAGGTCGCCGGCCTTCTCGAGTACGGGGCCGGAGGTGGTCTTGATGTTGACGCCGAGCTCGCGCGCCATGAGCATTGCGAGCGTGGTCTTGCCGAGTCCCGGCGGGCCGTGGAACAGCAGGTGGTCGAGCGACTCCCGGCGTCCCAGCGCTGCATCGATGGCGATGCGCAGGCTCTCCTTGATCTTCGGCTGACCGATGAACTCAGAGAGCCGCTGCGGCCGCAGCGAAAGCTCGACCGCGCTCTCGTCGGTCAGGACTTCAGGAGTGGTGATCTCGGAACGCATGCCGGGTCTCTGCCGTAAGATACGTGTGCGGGCCACGACCTCGGCGCATAGTATCGCGGACGCAGCGCTGGCGGCGCAACCACTTGACGCCCGCGCCGGAACGACTTCCAGTCGCGAACTTTCAACGGCACCCGTGTGTATCAGCGGCCACACGGCTCCCCGATCCACAGCCATGACCGCAATGGAGCGGCTGGTACGAGCCAACGGAGGCACGATATGTCAGGACATCTGCGGTTCCCGCGCTTGGCCCGCCTCGGCATCCTCGCCGCGGTCGCATTGCTCCCGCTCGCCTGCGCGGGGAAGCAGGTCACGCGCATCGATCCGAGCGCGGTCACGGACCTGTCCGGTCGCTGGAACGACACGGACTCGCGGCTGGTGGCCAACGAGCTGATCACGTCCAGCCTGACGGAGCCGTGGCTGCGTCGCTACACGGAATCGAACGGCGGCGAGGCGCCGGTCGTGATCGTCGGCAGCTTCCGCAACCGCACGATGGAGCACATCGCGGTCAACACGTTCGTGAAGGATCTCGAGCGCGCCTACATCAATTCGGGTTCGGTGCGGGTCGTGGCAACTCCCGACGAGCGCGATGAGATCCGCGACGAGCGGCGCGACCAGCAGGAGAACGCCAGCGCAGCGACGCGGGCGCGAATGGCGCAGGAGACGGGCGCGCGCTACATGCTGCAGGGCAACATCGAGGCGATCGAGGACCGCGAGGGTCGTGAGCGCGTGATCTTCTATCAGATCGACGCGACTCTGGTGGACCTCCAGTCCAATGAGCGTGTCTGGGCGGGCCAGAAGCAGATCAAGAAGGTCATCACGAACGCGCGGGCCCGGATGTGAATTCGCGCCCTTTGGGCGCTCAAGGTTGCGGGAGTGGGAGCGGGAAAGTTAATTGGGGGTGGGAGTGGGCGGGGGGAGCGCGGGGCTGACCCGCCGTCGTCCCACTCCTTCTACCACTCCCATGCCCTTCAACTCACCCACTCCCCATCCCACCACCACCTCGACACACTCGTCAATCCGGCTCCACGCCTCTCGCGAGGGCCTGCACGTCCACCTCCCACACGGCCTGAATCGCCTCCTGATTGAGCACGACGCCGCCCAGCTCGACGTTGACCTTCTTGGGCGGGCGTCCGCTGCGCAGCAGCTGAGCGTTCATGACGGGGACGAACGGGCTCGCGATCTCGAGATAGTCGCTCAGCCGCTGCTGGTCACTGAGGATCAGAGCACCACGCAGCAGGAGTCCACCATCGAGCTGCATCTCGACAGCACGGCCTGCGATGGCTGCGGACGCGCTCGTCAGCGGAATATCGTTGTCGAGCGATGCCGCCCACAGCACCTGCTCGACCTTGAGCACCGCATGCTTCACATCGTCGCCCGTGCCCGTCCAGTGCGCAGCACTGAGATTGACGTAGCTCTTGCGATTCGCGAAGTATGAGGCGAGCGCCTGACCATCCGCGAGGTTGACGGTGGCCTCCAGCATCCGGAAATCGCGCAGGAATATCCGCAGACGGCGCGTTGGCCTGTTCTCCATTCGGGGCCTCATACACGGGTGAGGGCGCAGTTTCAGTCGTCGACCGTCACCGGGCGCCATCTCCAAGATGCGTGGTAACGTCCTTACGGAGCAAGAGTTTCCACGCCTTGCGGGCGGCCGCTGCGGAACCTGGACGCCCCCGCGGTCGTAGCAGAATGAGACGCGGTGCCGGGCGGCGCCGCGATTCCGAATACTCCTGGCTGCGGCATGATGCCGCGCACGAGGTGCCCTATGCGTACCGGCTACCTGATTATCCCCGTTCTCGCGCTGGCGGCCTGTGCGCCGAAGCGCATCAACGAACCGCCGATCCTGGAGACCGGCGACCGCGTCGAGTCCACGGATGCCGTGATCGAGCGTGCACGGCTCGACAACGAGCGCACACAGCGTGAGGCGATGGCCAACCGCGATGCGGCCGCAGCCGGCGCCATGGCGACGTGTGCACCGGAGATCTGCGCGGCCATCACGCGCGGCGAGGTGGCCATCGGCATGACCGAGACGCAGGTGCTCGCGGCGACGCGAACCGGCGAGGGTGCGTGGACGACACGCGACGCCGGCGAGGCATCGGTGATGGTGCCCGCATCGCGCTCCATGGCTCCGCGCGATGCGGCCGGCGAGCTCGGCATGGTTCAGCTGCGCAACGGTCGCGTTGCATCGTACAGCTACAACGAGGCGCAGGGCGTGCGCCTGGTGTCGAGTCCCGGGGACGCGACGACGGCCGGGCGCGCGAGTGCGCTTTCGGAGATGCTCGTACGTGAAGGCGATGACTACGTTGCCCGCGGCCAGTTCGACATGGCATTGAACCGTTACGACCGCGCACAGGTGCTGCGGCCCGCGGACCCGGAGATCGATTACCGGATCGCGACCGTGCTGGACCAGCAGCTGCGCCCGCTCGAGGCACTCATGCGCTACCAGCTGTTCCTGCACCGCCTCGAGATCGAAAAGATCCAGGCGCGCGGCGAGGCGTGGGGCCACCTGGCCGATGCGATCGCGCGGGCACGCGAGCGTGTGATCATTCTGGAGCGGCAGACGCGCTGACATCATGATCCCGCGCGGCGCACTCCTCGCGCGGCTCGCCGCGGGCGCGCCGCTGATCGTCGCCCTGCTCATCAGCAGCACGGGGTGTGCGCGCCTGTTCGGCTCCTACGACATCGCGCCCAACGGTCTCGCCTCCAGCGAGAACCGCCTGCGCACCATGCTCGCGAGCAACCAGGCCGGTGTGGTGTTCGCCGGTTTCGGCAGCTCTCACCGGGCGCCCGACGATGAAGTCCTGCGCGCACTGTACCACGGTGTGATCGCATACTACGCCGGTGATTATGTCGAGAGCGCGAGGATGCTCGACATGGCCGGCCCGCTCGCCGACGACCGCATCACGAAGAGCATCTCGCGGTCCGCGCTCTCGCTCGTGTCCAACGACCTGATACTCCCCTATGAGCCGGGCCGCACGGAACGGCTGATGATTCCGTATTACGCCGCGCTTGCGCGTTTGCGCATGGGCGACCTCGAGGGGGCGGCGGTGGAGGCGCGTCGTCTGAGCCTGCTGCTGCAGTTCTACGGCGATGGCGAGCCGCTCGATCCCGCATTCGAGGCGACGTTGAGATATGTCGCAGGTGCGATATTCGAAGCGCACGGCGACTGGTCCGACAGCGACGTCGCGTATCGCAACGCGCACGCGCTCGACTCTGCGTTTGTCGTACCGGCGCGGACCGGTGATGATGGTACGGTGGTTGTCATCCTGGAGCAGGGATTCGTGGCCCATCGCGTGGAGCAGGGACTCGCGATGATGCTGCTGCCGGAGGAGGTCGACCTCATAGCGAACGGCGAAGGCGATGAACGTGCGGGGGCACTGGGCTTCGTCGCTGCGCGCACACTCGAGCAGGCGGCACGCCAGCCATTCTTCGCCGATGGCACCTACCGTCCGGCCACGCTCCACGTGCCGGCACCCGACGATCGCTCGCACATACCGCGTCGGCGCCCGCGCGTCGTATGCAGAACCGTCACGGACACCGCGCATGTCGCGAATGGCACGAGCCACTCGACCACCCGCGAAGTCTGCACGGAGGAGGACAGCAAGATCGATGAGCTGCCATATCTGCTGAAGGTCGCATGGCCGGTGTACCGCTCGGATTCGCGCGCCTCAGGTGATGTCCGGCTGATCGGTCCGGCGGATACGATCGGGTTCGCGCCCGCGGCCGACCTGTCGCGCGGTGTGGTAGCCGATTTCCGTGCGGAACGCCCGCTCCTGATCGCACGCACAGTCGCGCGCGGCGCTGCCAAACTCGCGCTGACGAAGAGTGCGGAGAAGAAGCTGGAAGAGAAGAACGAGGCCGCAGGAAAGATCATCGGCCTGCTCGGCAACATCGGCAATGCACTGCTCGAACGTGCGGACACCCGCTCCTGGCACCTGCTGCCTGCCGGAGTATCGGTCGGCCGGGTGAACCTGCCGCCCGGCGAGCATCGTCTCAGCATCGAGGTCGGCGCGCGCACGGTGGAGATGGAACCGGTCAGCGTGCAGGCCGGCGGATTATCGATCGTGTCCGCACGGGTCTGGCACTAGTGTTGTGCTTCCGGACGAGCGCTACTTCTTGATCGCTGCGAGTGCTGCCTTGATGAGATCGATCGGGGCCATGGCGCCCTGGTCGTCAACGACCTTGCGGACAGCGGACGCGGCGTCGGCGCTGGTATAGCCGAGCGCGACGAGTGCGTGCACCGCTTCCTCGAAGCCGGGCGCACTGCTGCGGGTTGTTGCGGCAGTGATCGCGATGTCGTCCATGCGGTCGGCCAGTTCGAGCGCGAGGCGCTCGGCCTTCTTCGTGCCGAGGCCGGGAATCTGCCGGAGCGAGGCGATGTCACGGTCGATGATCGCGCGAATGACACGGTCGGGCGACATCGAGGAGAGGATGCTCACGGCCAGACGGGGCCCGACGCCGGACGCGGTCAGGAGCCTGCCGAACACCGCGCGCTCCGCGTCGTCGAGGAAGCCGAACAACTCGACGGAATCTTCACGCACTACCTGATACGTGCGCAACTCCACTTCCGTGCCTTCCGGAGGCAGCCGCTCGAAGACCGTCAGCGGAATCTGGATTTCGTAGCCCACCCCGCTCTGAGTCATCACTTCCGCAACGCCGATTGCGCGTCGCAACAGTACACCCCGGATACGGCTGATCAAGCGCGGTGGCTCCTCAAAGCAGTGCTGCCGTGATGCGTGCGGTGATCACACCGACACTGCAATGGCAGAGTGCAACGGCGACACCATCGGCCGCGTCCGCGGGTGATGGCGGTGTGCGCAGGCGCAGTGCGCGCTGCACCATGAACTGCACCTGCTCCTTCGTCGCGCGACCGGTACCGACCACGGCATTCTTGACCTCTGCGGGAGCGTACTCGAAGACGGGCAGCTCGCGCAGCGTCGCCGCGAGGAGAATTGCGCCACGCGCATGACCCAGGATCAGGCTCGTGCGGGCGTTCTTCGCGTAGAACACCCCTTCCACCGCCATCGCGTCGGCCCGGTGCCGTGTCAGTACCTCACCCAGACCGTCATAAATCTGGCGCAAGCGGTCAGCCAGCGGCGTCTTCGCATCCGTGCGGACGACGCCGCATTCGATCAGCGAAACGGCGCCGCCGCCCGCGCGGGCAACGACGCCGTATCCCGTCGTGGCGACGCCGGGATCGACACCAATGACGATCACGCGTCTGCCTCTGCATACGCGGCCGCGTCGATGTCCGCGTTTGAATGCACCTTCTGCACGTCGTCGAGATCGTCCAGCGCATCGAGCAGCTTGATCAGCTTCTGCGCCTCCGTGCCGGCGACACTGACCGTGTTCATGGCGACCATCGCAAGCTCGGCCTCCTCGATGCCGACGCCGGCGTTGCGCAGCCCTTCCTGCACGGCGTTGAACGCTGTCAGCTCGGTCGTCACCACGAAGACATCTTCCTCACGCCGCAGGTCCTCCGCACCCGCCTCGAGCGCAGCGAGCAGTGTGGTATCCTCATCGTGACGCGTCGCATCCACGTAGATCTGACCCTTGCGCTCAAACTGCCATGCGACGGAACCACTGGTTCCCATGCTGCCGTCATTGCGGCTGAGCACGTAGCGGACATCGGACACGGTACGGTTCGCGTTGTCCGTCAGCGTCTCGATATAGATCGCGACACCGCCAGGACCGTATCCCTCGTACGACACTTCCTGGTAGTCGACGCCTTCGAGCTCGCCCGTGCCCTTCTTGATTGCGCGGTCGATGTTCTCAGCCGGCATGTTGCCCGCCTTCGCAGTGTCGACGGCGAGACGGAGCCGCGGATTCATGGCAGGGTCACCGCCGCCGCTGCGGGAGGCGACCGTGATCTCACGAATCAGTTTTGTGAAGTGCTGGCCGCGCTTGTTGTCAGTGACGGCCTTCTTGCGCTTGATCTGCGCCCACTTGCTATGCCCAGCCACGGGCTGCTCCTGAGTTTCGGAAAGACATTACGCCAGAATGCGTTGCACTCCCGGCCGACACCCCGAATATAAGCGGCGGGCGCTGCGCGAAGCAATCATTCGCGCCCCCATATGGCTTGAAGCTTGCACCCGCAGTTCGAACCGCTGACCGCTCACCGCGACGCGGAACGACTACCCCGCAGGAGGATCGCAATGACGCAGGACACCCAGGACCGGAACAGGAACGTTCTGCACGCAGAGCATCAGGACGATCTCAACGCCGACTCGATCACGGGCGAGCCGGGTTCCCACCCGGTCGGCACGGGTGCGGGTGCAGCAGGCGGCGCTGCGGGCAGCTCGGGGGCGGAGGCGCTGAACCCGACGACAGAGGATGCGTACTGGCGGGATAACTTCCGGAAGCGGCCGTATGCGGACGAGACGCTCAGCTATGATCATTATCGGCCTGCATACCGGTACGGGTGGGAATCCAGAACCCGCCTCACCGGCCGTCGCTGGGACGAGGTGGAGCGCGACCTGGAGCGCGGCTGGCGCGAGAACCGCGGCGAGTCCCGCCTGGGCTGGGGCGACGCCAAACTCGCCGCACGCGATGCATGGCAGCGCATTGAGCGCCGCCTGGCGGATGAGCGCGACATCGCGAACGCGAAAGAAGCGCGGGAAGCTGGCGACGGCGCTGATGCCGCGCAGGGTTGAGCTGCGGCCGAGCTGCCGGGGCTATCCGTCCCGGCGCAGCAGGGCCAGCGTCGAGCGACCTTCACTCGCAATCTGATCGAACGTGCATTGCGCGGGCGCCTTGTCCGGACGCCAGCGCTCCAAGCGCGTGGCATGACGGAAGCGGCCCTCGCTGAAATGGTCATAGCGCACTTCCGCCACCAGCAGGGGCTCCAGCGGTACCCACTCATCCGAGCGGCGCGTGCTCCAGCGACTGGGCCCGCCGGGCGCACGGCCGGTGAAGCCCTCACCTCCCGCGATGCGCTCCAGTTCCGGCGTGAGGGCCTCACGCTCGTCACCGCGAAAGCTCGAAGTGTAGCCGACATGGTGCAGCAGTCCATCGGCGTCGTGCAGGCCGAGGAGCAGTGAGCCGACGACGCCGCCCCTGGATGCATAGCGGAATCCACCCACCACACAGTCCGCCGTCCGCATGCGTTTGATCTTGGCCATCGCACTGCGCTCACCCGGACGGTAAGGCTCATCGAGTCGCTTCGCCATCACACCGTCCAGTCCATCGCTGCCGTCGTGCAGCCAGCGGCGCGCCTGTTCGATGTCGGTTGAGTGCGGCGACAGGCGCAGGTCGTCCGTGAAGTACCGTGCGGCGAACGCCTCCAGCCTGTCGCGTCGATCGCGGAACGGGCGGTCTGCCAACGGGCCGCCGCGCTCTGCCAGCAGGATGTCGAATGCGACAAACACGGCCGGTGTGGCGTGCGACAGCTTCTCCACCCGGCTCGCGGCGGGATGGATGCGCATCAGCAATTGCTCGAACGACAGGCGGTCCTCGAAGGGAATGACGATCTCGCCGTCGAGCACGAAGCGCTTCGCGCCGGGCTGAGCCAGTGCGGTGACGATATCGGGAAAATAGCGACCGAGTGGCTTGCCGGCCTTCGATCGCAACTCGATGTCATCACCATCGCGGAATGCGAGACAGCGGAACCCATCCCATTTCGGCTCGTACGCCCACACGTCGCCGACCGGCAGCTCATCGATGGTCTCCGCCTCCATGGCTGCGAAGGAAAGCGGTATCGGCAGGTCAGGTGCGCTCATTGAAGTTGCTCGTCGTGAGACACGTGCCGGAGGCGCGTGCGACGTCCGCCGCCCGACGCATCCTACAGGTACTGCGTCAGATCGAAATGGACGGAGGCATCGAGCATGCCGGCCCACAGATCGCCGTCGCGCGCCACCCGGCCGGGCACGTTGAACAGATCGAAATCCTCGATACGCACACCGGCTTCCAGCTCTCCGAACGTGACGGGTGCCGATACGGTGGCACCGGGACGGGGCCGGACGGAGTAGACGGAAGCGAGCGTGCGGCCCCAGGCGTTCTGATTGTAATCCACGAGCACGCGTCCGGGCGGCCGCTTCGCGATGCGGTACTCCGCCGTGATGAGATGCGGGGCGTGGGACTCGAGCGTGCGGGCCAGCTGCTTCGCGAATGACCACACCTGCTTCTGGACAGGCCCGCGCTCAATGGGAACGTAAACGTGGATCCCCTTCGAGCCGCTCGTCTTCGCGTATACGGGCATGTTCAGCGCGACCAGCGCGTCACGCACGAGCAACGCCGTTTCCACAACGCGCTCCCACGATGCCTCCGGCACGGGATCCAGATCGAAGTGGAGGTAGTCCGGCCGGTCCGTATCGCTGCACCGCGCGTACCAGGGATTCAGGTCAATACATCCCAGGTTGATCACCCACAGCAGTGCGGCAACATCCTGGATGACAGGGAAATCGATGATGCTGCCGGAGCCGTGCTCAATGGGGCAGGTCTCGATCCATTCGGGCCGGGGTTCCGGCGCGCGTTTCATGAAGAAGAACTTGCCGTCGATACCCATCGGATAGCGCTTCATCACCATTGCGCGATCCTGCAGGTGCGGCAGCAGGACAGGCGCGACTTCGGCATAGTACTGGATGAGATCGCCCTTCGTGATCCCGGCGTCCGGCCAGAAGACCTTCTCGAGGTTGGTCAGGCGCACCTCGCGCCCGCCGGCGTCGAGCGTGATGTCGCCGGTGCTGCCTGCCGGTATCATTGGGACCGGCATCGGTTCGCCGCTCAACGCCTCGGCTCCAGCTTACCCCCGTTACGCCTCGGCTCCAGCATACACCCGCTCATCGCCTCGGCTCCAGCTTCGGCGGCCTGCCCCCGCGCCGCGGCGTGCCGGCCACAGTGACATAGTCGAGCTCCGTTCCATCCTCGGCGCAGCGCAGCAGGAGTCCGCCGCGACTCATGTCTCCGCGGCCGACGAACTCCGCGGGGAAGCGGAGACGGTCGCCCAGGACGTCGAGCAGCACGTTGACGTACTTCCCCGATGCGATGCTGCCCAGCAGCACCACGATGCCGTCCGCAGGAAGCGACCGCCCGATCGCCTGAGTGTCGCGCACAAGCGGATCACGATACCGGGCATCGCCGACATCGATGGGAACGGCACCGAACGCGCGCAGGTCATCGGCCGTTACGGGCTCATCCGGGCTCAGCAGTCCGCGGTTCGTCGTGATCACCAGTGCACCGGGCAGGCCGTGAGGTGGCCGCGCGAAAACGGAAGCATAGCTGTGCTTGCCGCGAAAATAGAGGCTGCTCAGGAACGAGAATACCTCCCACAGCGGCACCGCCGCACCGCTGCGCAGGCGTTCGGCGAGAGGGAAGGCACCCTGGCCGAGCAGCTGCTGCGCGCGACGCCCCGCAACACTGGCTGGAGACAGCAGAAAGATCTTCGTGTTCACGAACGATCAGCGGTCGCAAATCCCTCGCCAGTCCGCTGGTGTGGACAGCGGAGATCTGCCGCGTGCCTTGCATCCATGCACCGGGGACCGTAATACCAGGGTTCAGTGACACGAACTGCGTCCGGGGCAGGCGGAATGACTGCGTCGAGGCGCACCGGCGGCCGCGGCTCGACAGCACTCGTATCCATGAGGTGATCGGAATGGCACAGCAGAACTCGTTCGACGTGACGACCGGCGCGGATCTGCAGGAAGTGGACAACGCATTGAACCAGGCGCGCAAGGAGATCGCCACGCGCTATGACTTCAAGGGGACCGACTGCACGATCGAGTTCGACACGAAGGCGAGCAAGTTCACGCTGGAAGCGGACGACGAATACAAGCTCACGGCGCTCTACGACGTACTGCAGACGAAGTTGATCCGGCGGCAGGTGCCGGTGAAGAACATGAAGCCGGGGGCAGTGCAGGATGCGACGCGCGGCCGTGCCCGACAGGAGATCGAGCTGGCACAGGGCATCCCGACCGATACGGCGAAACAGATCGTGAAGGATGTGAAGGCGCAGGGGTTCAAGAAGGTACAGGTCGCGATCCAGGGAGACGAGCTGCGTGTGACCAGCCCGTCGCGCGACGAGTTGCAGAACGTGATGCAGTTTCTGCGTGAACAGGATTACGGGATCGAGTTGACGTTCGGCAACTACCGCTGAACAGATGCGGCGTGCCGTCTTCAACATGCGGGACGAGCGACCGGTGTGGTCGCCGCCTGCATCGTTCGTGGAACGGCTGCGCGCGTCGCTGCCTGCGGACTGGGAACTGATCGATGTCGCGGCTCCCGTCAGCGGCCGCGGCGACGGCGGCGGCACGAGCGAGGAAGCTCTGCACGCGATCCGCGGAGCCGAGATCTACCTCGGACTCGGTCTTCCGCACGACTTGCTGATGGCGGGCCTCGACGACCCCCGCCGACTCCGCTGGATCCATACCGGTGCTGCCGGCGTCGCATCGCTGCTTCACCGGGAACTGATTGCCAGCAATATCATCCTGACCAATTCCGCCGGTATTCACGCACCGCCGATAGCCGAGACCGTGCTGGCGATGATGCTGCACTTTGCCCGCGGACTGGATCACGCCGTTCGTGCCCAGCAGCATGCCGAGTGGCGCCCCGGCGCGTTCGAAGGCAGCAGCAGCGGAGTGCGTGAACTGGCCGGTGCAACGCTCGGCATCATCGGCTACGGCGGAATCGGCCGGACCATCGCGCGGCGTGCACGCGCGCTCGACATGCGGGTAGCAGCGCTGCGGCGCACGCCATCATACGATGACAGCGCAGAGATGATCACCGGGGACGATGCCCTGGGCCGGCTGCTCGAGATGAGCGACGTCATCGTGCTGTGCGTACCTGCCACACCCGCGACGCGCGGGATGATCGGTGCGAGTGAAATGGCACGCGTACGGCCGGGTGCAGTACTCATCAACGTCGCGCGCGGAAGCGTCATCGATGAGGCCGCACTGCTGGATGCACTGCATAAGGGACGACTGCGCGGCGCAGGACTCGATGTATTCGCCGCCGAACCGCTGCCGCCCGACTCAACATTATGGACATTGCCCAACGTGCTGATCACGCCGCATGTCAGTGCCACCACGCCGCACTACTGGGAACGTGAAGGCGAATTGATCCTGGACAACGTCGCGCGATTTGTCGCCGGGGAGCCCCTCACGAACGTGGTGGACACCGCCGCCGGCTACTGAGTGCGCCGCGCTGCATGTACGGCGCATCCGACGTGACGCGCCGGGCGGCATGGACGGCGCATCAGTCGTGGCCGTCGAGCACCCGGCGCACTTTGTCCGCCAGGTCCCCGGGCGAATAGGGCTTTTGCAGGAACGCCACGTCGGCGCGCTGCACGCCGTGACGGATGACCGCGTCGTCGGTATACCCGCTCACATAGAGGACGCGGGCGTTCGGGCGCAGCGGCTTGAGTGCCTCAACCAGTTGCCGCCCGCCCATGACGGGCATGACTACGTCCGTGACGACCAGGTCGATGTCGCCGCTGAACCCGCCCAGCGTGCGGAGCGCCTCGGCGCCATTGGCGGCCTCGATCACCGTGTAGCCGTGTTCGCGCAGCGCCAGCACCGCCAGCCGGCGCACGGACTCCTCGTCCTCGACGACGAGCAGCGTCTCGCTGCCCCCGCGCTCCGTTTCGCGCACCGGGTGCGGCTGCGCGGCCTCAGCCGCACCGTGATGCGCCGCAGGCAGCACGACGCGGAACTCCGATCCGGCGCCGGGCTCACTGTGCACTTCCACGTCGCCGCCGCTCTGGCGGACCATGCCGTACACCATGGACAGTCCGAGACCGGTTCCGGCGCCGGCGGGCTTCGTCGTGAAGAACGGCTCGAAGATCCGCTTCATGATATCCGGCGTCATACCCGTACCATTGTCGCGTACGGTGAGGACGACGGTAGGGGCCGGGTGCGCAGTCGGACGCGCGTCGCGCGCCGTCGTCAACTCGCCATTCGCCGTCTCGATCTCGATGCGACCGCCACCGTTCACTGCATCGCTCGCGTTGACAACGAGATTGATGAGCACCTGCCCGATCTGGCTCTGATCCACGCTCACGCGATGCAGCTTTGGATCGAGGCGGGTCACCATCTCGACATCTTCGGAAACGATGCGGCGCAGCATCCTCTGCGTTTCCTGGACCAGCACGTTGAGATCGAGAATTCGGGGCTCGAGCACGGCACGGCGACTGAACGCCAGCAGCTGCCGTGTCAGACCGGCCGCACGCATGCCGGCATCGCGGATGTCGCCCAGTGCATGATGCAGTTCACCCGGTTCCTTATACCTGCCGAGCAGCAGCTCGGTATGTCCCGCAATGATCGTGAGAAGATTGTTGAAGTCGTGCGCAACGCCGCCGGCGAGCTGACCGATGGCCTGCATCTTCTGCGCCTGCTGAAGCTGGTCCTCGAGCGCGCGCTGCCGCGTGATGTCGCGGACGATTCCGGTGAAATAACGGCTGCCGTGGAGCTCGAACTCGCTGACAGCGAGCTCCAGCGGAAAGGTTGTCCCGTCGGCTCGCAGGCCCACGAGCTGGCGACCGCGGCCGACGATCCGCGCATGGCCGGAGCGCGCGTAGCGCATGAGGTACTCGGTACCGTTCGTGCGATACGGCTCCGGCAGCAGTACCGAGAAGGGCAACCCCGTCACGGCGTCGGCGTCGTAGCCGAACATGCGTTGCGCGGCCGCATTGAATGAGCGGATCCGGCCATGCTCGTCAACACCGACGATACCGTCGATCGCGCTGCCAATGATGGACTCGAGCAGCACTTCGGAGCTGTGCCGGTGGGTGTGATCGCGCATGATGTGCGCGAAACCGACCAGCATGTCATCCTGCATGATCGGCGTTATGATGACGTTCGCCCACAACTGCGTGCCGTCCTTGCGCACGCGCCAGCCATCCTCCTCGTGGACACCATCCTTCAGCGCGCACGTCAGGGCACCCGCCGGCGCTCCCGCGTGCTGGTCAGCCTCCGGATGGAGCAGGGAGAAATGACGGCCGCTCACCTCCTCGGCTGTGTATCCCGCGATGCGCCGCGCACCCTCGTTCCAGTCCAGGATGCGACCGTCCGCGTCCAGCATGATGATCGCATACTCGGACACGGCATCGATGAGAAGCCGTGACCGGGCATCACTGTAGCGGAGTTGCCGTTCTACATCCCCGCTCGTCTCTGCCGTTTGACGCTGTTCCGCCAGGAGGATGTATCGGACCGTCTCCGCAGCCAGCGCCCGCGCTTCCGCTTCACGACGGCCTTCCTTCAGCGTCGTGACGAAGTACGCCCCAGCGAGGCCCGTTACTGCAAGGATGACGAACCAGGCAAGCTGGCCAGCCGTCCCTGTGGAGGGGTCCAGGAAGAACGCCGCGGCGATGATCGCCGACAGCATGGCCGCCCCGTACCCTGCCGCACGCCCGGCGAACCACGCGGTGAGAACGACGGCGATGCCGAACGGAAGGTAGAGGACGCCGGGGCCGGGCCAGATACTCAGCAGCCATTGCAGCAGGGCCGCCGCGGACACCGCCGCCACCGCTATGGCCGTAGATCGTGCCGGACCACTGGTGCCGGCGCGTTCGTCGGGTTCGGTGCCTCCGCGCTCGTCGCCCGGCGGCAACGGCGGCGTGGCCGTTCCTGCGGTGGAAGTCGAATGTCCGCTGGTCATTCCGTGACATGGAGAGGGAGCGCGACCGGATGGGACTGACCAACAATACTGCAGGCGCAGCGCGCCGTGTCAAGCCGATACGTCAGGCACAGGGTGCCGTGTCAATCCAATCCTGCCGGCGCGGGGTGCCGTGTCAAGCGTGGTTCGAGCCGTCCGTTTCGCTGTGCATCCGGCGTGCGGTCTCCAGCTTTTCGTGAGATCCGATGTCGATCCAGTGCGCGGACAGCTGGTCATGGCGGGCGACCCGCTCGCCGCTGCGGGCCAGGCTCAAGTACTGCATGACAATGGATGGAGGTGCATCCGCATCGAGGGTTTCCAGCAGGAACGGGTCGCACACGTGAATGCCGGTGAAGTCACGCCGGTGTAACGCTCCATGATGCTCGCGTACCTGCACGGGATCGCCGCCGCCGCGGGGACTGAATCCGCAGAGGCCGTAGTCGTCGAAGATGAGGAACCGCTCGGGGCTCGCTGGCAGAACGGCGAGGGTGGCAATGCGGTGGTCATCCGCGCTGACGTGCTCGCTGTACAGCGCGCTCAGGTCCACATCGGAATAGACGTCGCAGTTGTGCACGAAGAACGGAGCATCCGCGCGGAACAGGGCCCGCGCATGGCGGAGGCCGCCCGCCGTATCGAGCGGACCGTCCGGCTCGTGCGAATACAGGACTTCCACGCCGAAGCCGTTTCGCTCAGCAATGAACGCCCGGATCTTCTCCGGGTGCGGGTGCGTGTTGACGATGAGGCGGTCCGCGCCGGCATCGATGAGGCGCAGGGCCACATGCTCGATCATCGGCACGCCGCCAACCTCGACCATGGCCTTGGGTACATCATCGGTCAGCGGCCAGAGACGCGTGCCCAGCCCGGCGGCGAATATCATGGCATCCATCGGCGCAAGGTAGCGATGCCGGCGCCATCTGACGATACCGGCTGGCGAGTGGCCGCCCTGGCCCGTTATCGAGCACGCCGCGTCGTGATACGCGTCAGTCGTCGAACAGGCCGAACTGTCCATGTCGGTGAGGTCGCCGGAACGACGCCGTGGACAACGCGTGACGGGTGACTTCCTCGTCGTAGCCGGCCTTCCGACGGGCAGCACGGAACAGTGCGCCGATCTGGTCGGCCATCTCCCCGGTGCCGCGTGCGCGCTCACCCCACGTCGAGTCATAGAGCTTCCCTCCGCGCATGGCACGAACGCGGTTCAGCACCTTCTCCTTCCGGTCCGGGAAGTGGTGCGTGAGCCAGTCCTCGAACAGCGGCGCCACCGCGTGCGGCAGTCGCAGCACGACAT
>JAGTUV010000031.1 GCA_018224305.1 Gemmatimonadota bacterium | reverse complement strand
CGGGCCCGCGCTCGTCCGCGCCGACGATGGTGACGGTCTCATCGGAATCGAGCACGCGGGCGAGGCGCTCGCGCGCTGCGACCGTCAGCACCTGCTCCGGATTCTTCAGCACGCCGGTCGCGCCGACGATCCAGCCCGCGGGTACATCGATCCGGACATCGAAGCTGCCGAAGTTGTTGTAGAACTCCGATGGCCCGAGATACGGCTCGGTGTCCCAGCCGCGGAGGTCATCGAACTTCGCCACGCGTGGATACCACTGCGCGACCTGGAACAGCGAGTCGGGCCATGCACCCATGCGCAGACCGCGTCCGCCCTCGACGCGCGGCACGCGGAAACTCCAGTCGATCTCGAGCGTCATGTGCGCACCTGGGGCGATGGGCGCCGGCAGCACGATGCGCGCGACCGTCTGATCGAGACCGATGGCCGTCGGCACGGCCGGCGGCTCGGGATCCCTGCCAAAGCCGCGACGGGCGGGCGGCGCGTCAAGCACCACGGCACGACCGTCGACCAGCATTCTGGAGATCGTCATTCCGCCCGTGATCTCAGGCACGGCACTCGCGCGTACTGCGTCCTCGCGGAATATGTTCTGGTCCAGCCGCAGCACGATGAACGGCATCGGCGATGGGCTGGTGTTGTGGATGACGACGGTCTCGCTGCCGGTAACCGTTGACGTCGCGGGATCGAGGCGGGTGCGGATGCTGTAGTCCGTCCGCAACTGCCAGTAGTCGCGGCCCGGCCTGCCGGTCGAGTCGCGCGTGCCCGCCTCGAGTGCACGCCGCATCATGTTCGTGATCGGCATGTCACGGCGGACCGCGCGTCGATCCTGAACGTGCGCCGTGTGCGCAGCCGTTGCGGGCTGCACTGCGGGCGTCGTCGATGCCGGCGGCATCATCGGTTCGGTCTGCGGGGTCGGTGCGCTGGCGCACGCTGTGAGGGACAGCACTGCTGCAACGCTGGCGAGTCGTTTCGATCTGCGCGTCATTGCGACCTCGGCCATCAGGAGGAGTGGCCCGAACGGACGGTTCCGGTCATGACAGGATAGTTGGCGTGTCAGTGAAGCGGACGATGACAGGAACAGGTCGATAGCGACGTGGGGAGATACCCACCGATCGCGGGCGCCGTGGCTGGCAGGACGCACGGTCGGCTTCGCCACGAACTTGACGCTGTTCGGCGCCCCCGCCGGCTTGACGCTGTTCGGCGCCCCCGCCGGCTTGACGCTGTTCGACGCCCCCGGCACCTTGATCGCCGGGCCTGCCACCCTGGCGGCTCTGCGTCCGCCGGCAAGGGGCCGGAACGGCAACACAGGGGGTGACACGTGGAACCCATGCAGGGCGGCAGCAGCGCGCCTGTGCCTCTGGTCAGACACGCGGGCGCCGTGCCGGCGCGGCCCGTGGCGGCGGGCAGGGACACGACGGTTCAGGTGCTCGTCGGGCCGGAGGACGGTGCGTCGAACTACGTCCTGCGGCGCTTCCGCATGGAGGCCGGCGGTGGCATTCCCGCGCATACCAACGATGTCGAGCACGAACAGTACGTGCTGCGGGGGAGGGCGCGCATCCGCATTGGCGACGCGGTGCACGACGTCGGCGCCGACGACGCGCTCTTCATCCCAGCCGGTGTGCCCCATTCCTACGACGTAATCGAGGGACCTTTCGAATTCCTGTGCATCGTGCCCAACGCGCCCGACCGCATCATGCTTCAGGAGCCGGGCCAGGCCCCTCAGAATCTCACGCGCACACCAGCCTCGACACGCCGCCGGTCGTAGCTGTCGACGTTGCGATTGTAACGCGGCGCCGTACGTGAGGCCGAGCCGCGACACGCGGTTGGATTCGGGCGGCGAATCGTTACAGGCCTGTTATTGTGTACACCACGTCCACCTGTTAGCTTTGCGATAATTCCCCCGTGGCAGTCCTCTACCCGGCCAGCCTCCATGACTCTTCGACAGTTCGAACGAGCCGACGCGGCCACGGTCGATGCCATCTGGGACAGGGTTGTCGAAACAGTGCCGGCGCTGGTGGTACTGCTCGACGCCCGCGGTCGGATCCTGCGTTTCAACCAGGCCTGCGAACTCCTGACTGCGTATTCGGAGGCGGAGGTGGTCGGCGCCGCGCCGTG
This sequence comes from Gemmatimonadota bacterium, assembly GCA_018224305.1. Taxonomy (GTDB): domain Bacteria; phylum Gemmatimonadota; class Gemmatimonadetes; order Longimicrobiales; family RSA9; genus SH-MAG3. The sequence continues at coordinate 8,080 of JAGTUV010000031.1, read as the reverse complement.
GGAGTTCCTCGTCCCCTCCGAACAGACCGACGCCGTCAGAGACGTCTTTCAGAACCTCACTGCCGGGAATTTCCCGTCCACATTCCGCAATGACTGGATCGCCCGCTCCGGGGAACGCTGTCCGATCGAATGGGTGAACAGCGTCGTGACGGACGAGGGTGGCGGAGTGCTCTGCGTGATCGGTACCGGCCGGGACCTTCGTCGGGAACTCGCGACCGAACGGCTGGCCGCAGAACTGGAGGCGGCCCAGGCGCGCACTTCCGGGATCATCTCGGCGGCCGCCGATGCGATCATCTCCGTTGCCACCGACCAGCGGATCCTGATGTTCAACGAAGCGGCCGAGGAGATCTTCGGCTGGACGGCGGAAGAGATCATCGGAAAGCCCCTGAGCACGCTCATCCCGGAACGCTTCCGGAGTACGCATGCGGGCACCCACGTACCCGGATTCGCCTTCGCCGCACCGCCGGTCGCGGCGCGGCGGATGGGCGAACGGCGCGAGATCTTCGGACTGCGCAAGTCCGGCGCAGAATTCCCGGCCGAAGCGGCGATTTCGAAGCTCTCGGTCGGCGGCGACGCGGTCATGACCGTCATCCTGCGGGATGTCACGGACCGGAAGCAGCTGGAGTGGGCGCAGCGTTTTCTCCTGGATGCCGGGCTGGCCCTCTCCCAGTCCATCGACTACGAGACCACGCTGCGCCGGGTGGCGAGCCTTGCGGTCCGCGGGCTGGCCGATTTCTGCATCGTCGATACGGTCGCCACGGACGGCACGATCGAGCGGCGGGAAGTGGCGCATGCCGATCCGGCAAAGGCGGATCTCGCACGTCGCCTGGCTCAGTTTCCGCTCGACCGGACGCGGCCGCACCTCGCCACAGCGACGCTCGCCACCCGGAGGCCGGTTGCCGCGGAATTCACGCCCGAGACGCTCGCCGAGACCGCGCAGGGCGCAGAGCATCGGGCGCTGCTCGAGGAGTTGCGCCCGGTTTCATACATGAGCGCACCGCTCGTGGCAAGGGACCAGCTCCTCGGCGCGATCGTCTTCCTCTCGTCGAGCAAGGTGTATGGCGCCCCCGACCTCGAGGTAGCCGGCGAGCTGGCGCGCCGCGCCGCGCTCGCGATCGACCACGCCCGAATGTACGAAGAGGCCGGACGCGCCGCTCGCGCCCGCGACGAGGTGATGAGCATCGTCGCGCACGACCTCCGCAATCCGATCAGCGCGATCCGCGTTGGTGCTACGCTGCTGCTGCGCGAGGTCAACCGCGAGTCGGGATCCGTCAGAATGCAGCGCTATCTCGAGGGGATCGTGGCGGCGACTGATCGGATGGAGCGTCTCACCACGAATCTGCTGGACCTGCACCGGATCGAGAATGGCCAGTTGATACTCGACCGGTCGCCGTGCTCGCCCGCGTCCATTCTCGAGCCGCTGCGTCCGACCTTCGAGATGCTGGCCGCCGAGCACGGCGTTGCCTTCGAGTGCTCGGAGGCGGGTGCGGCAAGCGCTGTGTTGCTCGCGGATTGCGACAGGCTCGGTCAGGTGCTCGAGAACCTGCTCGGGAACGCCTTCAAGTTCACCCCCGCCGGTGGCACGGTCTCCGTCTCCGTCGCGGAGGACGGCGACGACCTCGAATTTCAGGTGCGCGACACCGGGTGCGGCATGGACGCCGCGCAGCTCACGCACCTGTTCGAGCGCTACTGGCAGGCCGAGCCGGTCGCACGTCAGGGCCTCGGGTTGGGTCTCGCGATTGCCAGAGGAATCGTCGAGGCCCACGGCGGCCGGATCTGGGCCGAAAGCGAGCCCGGCCGGGGTACGTCCTTCCATTTCACCATCCCTCGGCGGGACGCTGCAACGGGGCGGAATCGGGGGGGCCTCGGCCGCTGAGACGCTGCAGCAACTCACCGGCACCGATGCGGTATTCGGTGTCTCCCACGCGGAACAGTATTGCGCCGTTCCTACACGGCGTCGGACAGGGACGTGAAGTTGAAGTCACGGACCTTGAGTGCGGGCACGACAGTGGCCGCGGCGAGGCCGCTGGATTCGCTGGGCGAGACGCGCACCGGCCGGCCCATCATTTCGATGTTGTTGAGCATGAAGATCGGCGATTCGTTCCAGCGCAGGTTCTTGACCGGCGCGGTGATGCGGCCGTTCTCGATGAGGAATGTGCCGTCGCGCGTCAGGCCGGTGAACAGGATGGTCCGCGGATCGACGCCGCGGATATACCAGAGCCGCGTGATCAGCAGGCCGCGTTCAGTTGATGCGATCATCTGTTCGGTGGTCGCATCGCCACCGTCCATGTAATAGCCGGCAGGGAAGCCGTTGGGCTCGCGCTGCTGCCGCTGTGCCCAGAATCGATCGTAGTTCAGCGTGCGCAGTGTGCCGTTCTCGACCCACACTTCGCGCTTGTTGGGCAGGCCGCCACCGCTGAAGGGCGTACTGAAGAGGCGCGGGTCGCCAGGGTCCGACCAGATGGTGACGCGCTCATCGAGGAACCGCTCGCCGATGCGGTTGCCACCGCCGGGCTTCGAGAAGAAGGAGCGGCCCTCGTCGGCGGGCCGCGCGTTCAGCGAACCCACCATGAGGCCCACCATGTTCGCGACGGCGGTCGGTTCCATGACGACGGTCCAGCGGCCGGGTTCGACAGCGCGAGGGTCCCTCGAGCGCTCGGCCTTCTCGATGGCGCGCATGCCGAGGTCGCGTGCGTCGAGTTGATCGAAGTCGTTGAGGCCGATACCGGCCCAGCCGGAGCCGGTGCCATCCGGCGTGCGCACCGTCGTCGTGAAATTCATCCGCGAATCGGCGTTGTACGCGAACAGACCCTCCGACGTGCCCACCACCGTCGAACCCGTGCCGTGCAACAGGAAGCCGGTGGACAGCAGGTTGCGCGCGGCGGCAGCTTCGGTGACGGCGGCCACGGCAGCAGCGCGGCGGTCCGGCGTGAGTTCGGCCGTCGACGCGAACACGGAGTCGATCTCCGGATACGTCTGGGGTCCGAGCTCGCCCAGGTACTCCGGGTTCTCGGGCGACAGGCGCGCGAGCTGCTCGCTGGTTTCCACCACGCGACGCAGCGAGTCGTCGTCGAAACGATTGGTCGTCGCGGAGGCGGTCCGGCGGCCGAACGCACTCGTGACCGTGGCGGTGGCGTTTACGACGTCGCCTGCGGTGCTGATCTGGTTCACCGCGAAGCGCGTGTTGCCTTCCTCGCCGCTGTTGATGTTGACGCGGGCCTGGTCGGCATTCGAGAACGAGAGAACGCGATCGACGATCCGCTGCGCCTGCTCGCGCGTCATGTAGTTCGCCATGCTTCAGCCGCTCCGTCCGGTGTTGATTACAGTGATGTCCCTGTGACGCGTGGGCGGGCATGCGTGACTGACGGCATTCGACTGTGCCGGCTGGCCCTTGCCATCGCCGAAAGCGCCGCCGCCGCCGTTCGTGGATGGTCCGCCCATGAGGTCCATGGCCTGCCAGAACTCGGGCGTGCGGATCTGGTACGCGACGTCCTTCAGCATGCCGCCGACCTTGCCATTGACGATCTCGTAGAACGCCTGCCCGCCGAACTGCGCGTTGTAGCGCTGCTGGTCGATGGAGAAACTGCCATCGCCATCGATGAGGATGCCGTTCTCGACTCCACCGATGAGTTCGTCCAGCGCGACGTCGCGTGTGGGGTGCGGGAGCAGGTTGATGTTCGGCATGCGCTGGAACTGGACGTCGGCCCAGCTCTGCGCGTACGAATTGCCGTGCGATCGAATCTCCTCACCCCGGGTGCGGTACCAGTCGGCCAGCCACGGCGCCTGTTCGCGCGTGGTTTGCAGATCGTTGAGCACACCATCCTTCACGATGAGATAGTCACGCGGCTGCACGCCTTCGTCGTCATAACCGACCGTGGAAAGCGCGCCGGGCGTGGACCGTTCGCCCTGCACATTCATGAAATCGCGGCCGTAGCGGAAATTGCCGAGCATGTCGAGCGAAATGAACGACGTGCCGGCGTAGTTCGCTTCATAGCCCATGATGCGGTCTAGCTCCGTCGGGTGCGCAATGGACTCGTGGACGGTGAGCCAGAGGTGCGACGGCATGAGTACGAGGTCGTAGCGACCCGGCTGAACCGATCGCGCGGACAGCTTGCGCGCGGAGTTCTCGGCCCACTTCGTCGCGTTCTCGACGAGCCGCGCATCGCGTACGAGTTCGTAACCGAGGCCGCGGGGCTGGAGGTCCGTGGCCGATCCCACGGACTGGAAGTCGGAGTTGTCGGAGGCTACCGCCGTCGGCGTCATGTTCGCCGACGCACGATAGATCACCTGGTCAGTAGTCGTGCCCTCGGAATTCGAGTAGTACTTCTCCTCACGCAGGAAGAACATCGACGAGTTGACGAAGCGGATGCCACTGACCGCCAGTGCGGCGGCGTTGGCCTCCAGCAGGTGCGCGACCTTGTCCTCGATGGATACGGTGAACGGATCGATCTCGACGGGGCTGCGCCACACTGCCGACGGATGAGCGACGGCCGGGGCCAGCTCGACGGGGCGCGGCCGGGCCCGTGCGTTGGCTTTGGCCTGGGCGACTGCACGCTGCGCGATGCGCTCCACTTCCTCACCCGTCAGCGTCGCACTCGCGGCGAAGCCCCACGAGCCGTCGGCCAGGACCCGTACGCCGAAGCCCATGGTCTCGTTGTCGGACAGGCCGGTGATCTGCCGCTCGCGTGTGCCGACGGCCTGATTGCGGTTGCGGTTGATGCGCACATCGGCGTAGCTCGCGCCTGCGCGCCGCGCCGCGTCCAGTGCGCGGGCCGCGAGTTCGGGTGTCATCGGCTCGCGGCCCAGCGGCGTGAACGGCTCGCCCACCTCCCACGGGTAGGCGGGCACACCGTACGCGGACAGCAGCCGCGGCGTCAGACTGACGCCCGCGCCGATGATCGCGCCATTGATGATGAAATCGCGTCGCTTCATGGAAGGCTCCAGCGGTGTCGGGTCGAGTGGATTCGCGCAACGTATGAAGAGAGGTGAGGGGATGGCAAGCGATGACGCGCGTCAGGCCAGGCCACGGAGGCGGCGCAGCGACCAGTCGGCCAGCACGGCGGCGACCAGCAGCGCGAAGAGGACAGCGCGAGTCCATGCGGGACGGTGCGGCTGCAGCATGCCCGCACGGGCGGTCAGCGTGTCGGAGAGAGCGGCGGAATGAACGGCTCGACCGCCGGAGCCGGCCGCCCGGAGTGCCAGCAGCGCCGCAGCATCCCGCGGCGCCGTTCGACCGGCCCGGACCGCCGTGCGTGTGACGCCGTCGGCGGTGGCAATGGTGTGGAGGCCGGTATCGACGGGAATGAAGGCCAGGAGCGCCGCGCCGGGCGCCAGATCGGGCTGTAGCGGCAGCGACTCGGTTCGCCCATCGGGACGTCGCAGCACGAGGCTGCCGCTCGTAGCTCCCTCGACAATCATGCGCACGGGCAGCCCTTCCGCCACGTGCGCGTGGGGCGTCGTGATGGTGGGGCCGGCGGGTGGCGGCGACAGCCAGTCCACCAGCGACCGCCAGAACTCCCGATGCTCATCGATCCAACCGCCGGCGACGCGCCAGCGCCACGTCTCCCGCACGCCCAGCGCTGCGGTGCGACCAGCGCCCGTCGCACGCAGCACGAGGACGGCACCGGCCGAAGCGTTCGTGCTGTCGCCCGTCCACGCCGCGGGGGTGGCGCCTGAGAGGATGGCGATCGGTTGGGCAGCGCCAGCGACGATGTCCGCCCTCGCAGCACCACCGTCTGCGCCCGCCCGCACGCCCGCGCCCGTCACCACGTCTGTGCCCGGCAGCCGCAACAATTCCGCCGGGGTCTGCCAGTACAGCGCGTCCGGAGTGACCGATCGCGCCGCGGGTTGCGGCCCGTCCGCGAGGCCCATGAGGTGGAGCAGCGTGTCGGCGATGGCGAGGAGTACACCGCCGCCGAGATCCGAGGCGTAGCTCGCGAGTGCGGCGCGACGAGCGCCATCGAGATGTGCGCCGTCCAGCACGATGACTACGTCGTATTCCCGGAGCGCTTCCGCAGTTGCGGGTATCGCCGCGCCAGCTCCGCCGGCGGCGAGGCCGTGACCAAGGGGCTGTCGCAATTCCACGGCTGCGCCGGATTCCTCCAGCGCGGCTACGACGAAGCGCGCCTCCGGCGTTGCGGGCCCGGCGGCAACGAGTACGCGCGGCTCACCGGCCTCGACTGCCCAGCCGCCTGTGAGCGCCTGGTCGCTCTCCACAACGATCCGCCACTCGTGCCAGCCGTCCCGCGCCGGACGCACGCGAAACGCAGCGCGGGCGGTGCCATCCGCGCCGATCCTGACGCGCGCACTGTCGAGCAGTCCGTCGTCATCTCGCAGTTCCACCCTTGCGAGAACCCCGGGGTCACCGGCGAGCTCGAACGGCAGCGCCGTGGCGCGGCCGGCGACCAGGCGCTGCGGTGGCGACACACGGACGCCCGGCACAGCGGGCAGGGCCGCAAGCAGAGGCGCGCCCGCAGCGAGCGATGCCAGCACGTCCAGCTCATGCGGATCGGGCGGCATCGTCGTTGACCGAACCAGAAGCGCTGCCGGCACGACCGCGCGTGTCTCGCCGGCCTCGATGCGCATGACTTCGCCGTCGCCGTCCGGCTCACGGTCTGCACCGCCGAACAGCAGCAACGCAAGCAGCGCGATGACTACGGTGCCGCGCAGCATCCCGTTCGCATGATCGACGCGCAGTGAAGTGCCGCGCAGCATGTCGCTCACCGGGTCAGCGCGTAGAGGATGATGTTCACCGCGAAGCGCGTGTTGTCGAGACCCAGGAACCGCTTGTTCGGGTGGTGGTAGTTCCACTCCGACGAGTAGTCCTTGTTTGAATACAGCACGCCGATCCGCCCGTTCACCTGCACGGCGAGCAGATGCTCGTGCACCAGGCCGTCGCCCCAGCCGTTCATCTCATGCGGCGTGTTGGGCGGGCCGTCCGGGAAGACGAAGAACGTGCGGTACAGCTCGTGGTCGCTGGGCAGCTGGACGAGTGCTCCCGGCCCGAAGATGCGAGCGAGCTCGGCCGTCACCGTGCGGTGAAACGCACCGTCGATGTCATGACTGTGATCGTCGATGAACACGAAACCGCCGCGTTCGACGTATGCGCGGAGGTTGCGCGCCTCCTCGTCGGTGAAGTGCACGGGAAGATGTCCCGTCATGAAGACGAACGGCTGACGAAGCAGCTCGTCGCTGCCCAGGTCGACGACCATGCCATCCGGTGCGACATCGATGTCGGTGTACTGCGCGATCGCGTGCGCAATGTTCGTCGGCACCAGGGGCGCGGAATCCCAGTTGCCGGACTCGTAGCGCAGCGTCGCGAACGTGAACGGTTCGGCACGGACACCCGACCGCCGCGATTGCAGCGGCATTGCCTGCGGTTGCGCAGGCTGCCGGCGCCGCAGGTACTCCGCCGCGGACGGCCCCACGGGAACGGCAACCATTGTCGTCGCCAGACCCTCGGCGGCAGGATGGAGCGACCGACGTGCCGCAGACACGAGTTCTGCGGCGCGCCTGCGATCGCCGCGGGCGGCATGGTCGGCAGCACGCGCCAGCAGTGCACCGGCATCACCCGGGACAGTCGCGCTCAGCAGCTCGGCGGCGAGGGCGCTGAGCTGGAGCGCTGCGGCTGAGGCGGTGAGCGAGTCGAGAGCCGCGGCCGCGGCCTCGACGCGACGGACCAGCCCATCGGGCGTGGCCAGCGGCGCGACCGGCGAGCGCGCGGCGGGCTCCGCATCCAGCAGGCGGCCGGTGCCCCGGGCCGCGCCCACATCCACGGGCGGAGCGCGCTGCGGTGCGCGGCTGAACACGCGTTCGGCCTGCCGTAGCGCCTGAAGCAGGTCGAGTGCCTGGTGCTCATGGGGCAGGGCAGTGCGCGGCTGCATGAGCCGCAGTTCCCGCTCGGCGGACCACATCGCATCGTAGACATCCATGAGCCGGCGGTTCACGGCGAGAATCATTGACTCGTCGTGCATGTGCGCGATCTCTTCGAGCGTGCCCTGGCCAGTGGCACGGGAGGCGGCTTCCAGCAGTGCGCGCTCACGGGCCTGCCGCTCCCCGGCCGTGAGCGGCGCCGCGTCGG
>JAGTUV010000030.1 GCA_018224305.1 Gemmatimonadota bacterium | reverse complement strand
TCACGGGCACCGCTCGGTGTCTCGTGTTCGACATATGAGCGCGAGCGTTTCAGCACCCGCTCGATCGCCTGCGCAGACGTCATCCCCAGGTACTGCTCGATCTCGTTCACGTTCCCGCACCCTCCTCCGCCCGCCGGTAGCTCTCGTCCAGTATTTCGACCGGGTGGAGCACCACCGCATCCACCCCTTCCAGCAGCAGTCCCGCACCGATCTGCATCATGCAGCCGGGATTCGGCGTGAGGACCACCTCTGCTCCCGTCGCCCGCACCGCCGCAATCTTGTCGCTCAGGATCCGGCCGCCCAGTTCCGGATGGTGTACGCCGTACAGACCCGCACCGCCGCAACACTCGTCCGCGTCCGCCAGCGGGATTCGCTCCAGCCCCGGGATGCTGTCCAGCAGCCGCAGCGGGGCCTCGCGGATGCGCTGTGCGTGATGCAGGTGGCAGGGCGCGTCATAGGTGACCCGCAACGGGACCGGCCCGCCTGTTCGGAGCGGAAGCCCGGCCAGGAACTCCGACAGGTCGCGCACGTTGGCGGTGAACGACTCCGCCCGCTCCGCCCACTGCCCATCGTGGCGCAGCTGTTCGCCGTATTCCTTCATCATGGCGCCGCACCCCGCCGCGTTCACCACCACCACCTCCACGCCCGCCCGCTCGAACGCCGCGATGTTCGACCGCGCCAGCGTCCGCGCACGGTCCAGCCGCCCCGCGTGCGCGTCCAGCGCGCCGCAGCACACCTGCGCCGGCACCTGCACCACTTCGCAGCCGTTGGCTTCCAGAACCCGTACAGTGGCCCGGTTCACACGCGCGAACAGAGACTCCTGCACACAGCCCGTCAGCAGACCGACTCGTCGCCGGGCCGGCGACGGCTTCGCTGACGGCTGTGGTGCCGGCTTCGGCGACGGCTGCGGCGTCGGCCGCGGCTGGGGAAGATTGGCCGCCGTCGCGTCGGGAAACGCGCCCATGAGGCCGTGCGGATCCGCGAAGCCGCGCTCTCCGTCCGGCGCGATGTCGTCGTCAGCCCCGGGCGGCGCTTCGCTCAACACGCCGCCTGACGACAGCTCCGACCCCGCACCTGGCGGCAAAGCCGCACCGCCGTCCGACCCTGCGAACGGACGAGTGGCCATTCGATCTGTAGTGCCTCCTCCATACGTCTCCGTACGGAGAGAGGGCGCCCGGCCACGCGCCAGCACCCGCGGCGCCGCCGCCGATGACGCCAGCATCGCCAGGCCGAAGCGCATGCTGGCTAGGCCCTCCGGCGCCACCCGTGCCAGCAGGCGGGCCAGCCCGCTGGAGCGCAGGACACGCGATCCCAGCGTGACGAGCGAGCGGAGCGGCCCGGTGTAGGCCGCGATCAGCAGGCGGCTGGAAGGGGAGACGCCGGCCGATCGAGCGATGGCGGACCGCGCGCGCTCGAGCAGGAATCCGTAGGGCACGCCGGATGGGCACACCGGCTCACACGCGCGGCAGCCCAGGCACTGGTCGATGTGCGTGCGGAAAGCCTCGTCGTCAGGCTCCAGACGCCCCTCCATCACGGCGCGCATGAGGTCGAGACGCCCACGCGGCGAGTCGCCCTCGTGGCCCAGGCGGGTGTACGTGGGGCATGCGTTGAGGCAGAACCCGCAATGGACGCACGCCAGCAGTCCGGCCTCTTCCAGGCGAAGTTCATCTGCCGGTCCGCCAGTAACCTGGCCGTTCATTCGAAATCCCCCGCACCGCGCATTATCCCCGCCGGGTCGAACACGTTCCGCAACCGGTCCGTGAGATCCCGGCGCAGCTGTGCCGGCTGTTCCCGGGCACTCCCTTCGACGGGGCCGGATACAGGACTGCCACCGGGCGTCTCGCCGTACGGGGCGGCAACAGGACGGGAACCCCGATCGTAACTCGAGATCCAGTCACCATTTCTGATGAGTTCACCCCAGGCGCCCGGCATGTCTGACGGGTCGGTCGTTGCCGGCCCCGGATCGGTCCGCCACAGTCTGATGATACCCTCGGCGGCATGAGACGCAATGAACCAGCCCGGGCCCGGTCCGCCCGACATCTCCGAGGTGCCGGTGTCCTGCCCCCGTGACAGGGCGGCAAGGCCTTCCGCGACATCCGACGGCCTGCCCGTGAGGCGCAGGGCCGTGGTGGCGTTCGCTTCCTGTCGCGCCAATGCCGTCCAGACCACGTTGGGGATTTCAGCCAGTCGCCCCGCGCCACCGGCATACGGGCCGCCGGCATACGGGCCGCCGGCATTCGCGCCGACTGTTTTCGCGCCACCGGCATTCGCGCCACCGGCATTCGCGCCGACTGTTTTCGCGCCGGCTGCATTCCCGACGATCCGACGGACCCGGTCCACTCCGTCCGACACCGCGGCATCACGACCCAGCATGCGGACCAGCAGCGTCCATCCGGACGGAAGCCCGCCGATCGTCGCCGCGACGGACGGCGAGATCAGTTCCAGTGCATCGCAGGACGCCGAGTCGCGAACGGCCAGCGCCAGCTCAGCCCCTCGGCGCGCCCCGTCGCTGTCAGGACCGCAGGCGATTGCGATGGTTCTGTCCGCGCGGGGCGCGCCGCGGACACGGAGAAACAGGCCTGTGATGACGCCCAGCCGGCCCCGGCTGCCGACGGCGAGCCGCACGGCATCGTATCCGGCGACGTTCTTGACCACCCGCCCGCCGAAGCGGAGCAGCCGCCCGTCGCCCGTCGCGATCTCGACGCCGAGCGCCATGTCGCGCGGCGTGCCATGACCGGTGCGAAGCGGGCCGGATGCGGCGAGGGCGACGAGCCCGCCGATCGTCGCGTCCGCTGTGGCCGGCGGGTCCAGCGGCAACCACT
>JAGTUV010000029.1 GCA_018224305.1 Gemmatimonadota bacterium | reverse complement strand
GAGTGGGAGTGGGAGTGGGAGTGAGAGTGTTGGGGGGAGTGGGGGTGGGGCGCGGAGGTCACTGCTCGATGTCATCTCGCGTGACGCGATCGTGGTGGAACTCGCGGTGGGGTCGGCGGAGAAGGAGTTTACGCGCACGTGGGAGCAGGTGGTGCACCTGCACGACGCGGAGCGGAAGCGGGGCGGATATCCGGAGCCGCCGGACGCACTGTTCCTGAAGCCCGGAGCGGCGTGTGACCGGCTGGAATCGTTCGGCCGCATCATCGTCGGTGATCACGACGCGGCGGACATCCGGTTCGATGTGCGTGAGGCGGAGCCGATCGAGCGTGACATGGACACGCTGAACACGCTGCTGCGTGTGGGGACGGCGCGCGGCGAAGAGACCTATATCCTGTGCGACAACGCGGGGCAGCTCGAGCGACTCGAGGAGCTCGTCGGCGGGAAGACCGGCATCCCGGAGGGCACGCGCCTCGCCCTGGGCGCCGTGCACGAGGGCTTCGTGCTGGAGGGTGCGGAGCCACCGCTTCGCGTGCTGACGGACCACGAGATCTTCCGTCGCGAACGACGACTGCGACGCGGGCGCAGGTTCCGGGGCGCCGTAGCGCTGGAATCGCTGGCGCAGCTGAACCCCGGCGACTTCATCGTGCATCTCGATCATGGCGTCGGCCGGTTCCGCGGCCTGGAGCACGTGAAGGTCGGCGGCCAGGAGATCGAAGCGCTCGCCGTGGAATATGCGAACGGCGAGATCCTGCGCGTGCCGGTCTACCGTCTGGATCTCGTGGAGCGCTGGGTCACGGGCGGCGACGGCGAGGATGAGAAGCCGCCTAAGCTGCACAAGATCGGCGGCCGCACCTGGAAGAACCTGCGTCGCAAGACGGAGCAGGCGATACAGGAGATGGCGACGGAGCTGCTGGAACTGTACGCGGTGCGACAGCACGCCGTGCGCGCGCCCTACCCGGCGGACTCGCGCTGGCAGAAGGAGATGGAGTCGAGCTTCCTGTACGAGGACACGCCGGATCAGCGGCAGGCGACACTGGACCTGAAGCGCGACATGGAGTCGCGCCGGCCGATGGATCGCCTTCTGTGCGGCGATGTCGGCTATGGCAAGACGGAGATCGCAATCCGCGCCGCGTTCAAGGCGGCACAGGACGGACGTCAGGTCGCGGTACTCGCGCCGACGACGATTCTCGCCGAGCAGCACCTGCACACGTTTCGCGAGCGGCTCGCGGGCTACCCGGTCCGCATCGAGGCGCTCTCGCGCTTCCGTTCGCAGAAGGAGCAGGAACGCATCCTCGCGGCCCTCGCCGCCGGCCAGGTCGACATCATTGTCGGCACGCATCGCGTCATCGAGCCGGACGTGCTCTTCAGCAACCTCGGCATGCTCATCATCGATGAGGAACAGCGGTTCGGCGTGAAGCAGAAGGAACGGCTGAAGGAGCTGCGCAGGAACATCGATGTGCTGACACTCACGGCGACGCCGATCCCGCGCACGCTTCACTTCTCGCTCACCGGACTGCGCGACCTGACACTGCTGCAGACGCCGCCGCGCGACCGCATGCCGATCATCACGCACGTCCTGCCGTGGGTCGATGAGGTGATCGAGGATGCACTCCGCCGCGAGCTCGATCGAGGCGGCCAGGTGTTCTTCGTTCACAACCGCGTGCAGTCGCTCGGCATCATCGCCGAACAGTTGAAGCAGCTGGTGCCCGACGCAGTGATCGCCATTGCACACGGCCAGATGCCGCCCGGCGAACTCGATCACGCCATGCGCGAGTTCCTCGACGGTCGCGCTCAGATCCTGCTGACGACGTCCATCATTGAGAACGGCCTCGATGTTCCAACGGCGAACACGCTCATCGTCGACCGCGCGGACTACTTCGGTCTCGCCCAGCTCTACCAGATCCGCGGCCGCGTCGGCCGCTCCCATCACCGCGCCTACTGCTACCTGCTCGTGCCCGAGGGCGTCAACGAGGACGCCGAGAAGAGACTGCGCATCCTCGAGCACTACACCGAGCTCGGCAGCGGCTACCACATCGCGATGAAGGACCTCGAGCTGCGCGGCGCGGGCAATCTGCTCGGCGCCGAGCAGAGCGGCTTCGTCACCGCGGTCGGTCTCGACACCTACACGCGCCTGCTCGAGGACACCATCAAGCGGATGAAGGGCGACACGACTGCCGAACGCGAGCCGGCGGACGTCACGCTCGAAGGCGCGGCGTACCTGCCCGACGAGTACATCACCGACCCCGCACAGAAGCTGCACCTCTACCGCCGGCTGTCGCGCCTGGAGCGGCCCGCCGATGTGCCGCCGCTGCTCGAAGAACTGCGCGACCGATACGGTCCGCTGCCGCCCGAAGTCGGGCGCCTCCTCAGCGCGGCCCGGCTGCGCCTGATCGGAACAGCCGTCGGCGTAGACCGCATCGTGGTGCAGGGGGACGCGGCTCGGGTGACGTTCGGGGCCGGAGCCAGTCCGCGCATGACGGATCTCCAGAAGGCCTTCCGCGACCAGCAGGTGGATGTCGAGGTACGGAGACCGAGTCCGCTGTCGATCATTTTCCGGCGGGTCGGGGCGGTGCCCGTCGATCAGCTGGTGGCTGCGGGTCTGGAACGTTTGATCGCCGAGGGGTAAAGGGGCATCGTGTTGCCGCCTCCCCCGGGGCTCGCTATGT
>JAGTUV010000028.1 GCA_018224305.1 Gemmatimonadota bacterium | reverse complement strand
AGTTGTTGTCCGGCACCATTGCGAGCCAGGTGACGGTATCGGCGATGGTGAAGACCGGGTTGTTCGCGCGATCCTCCTCGTGGAACTCGCCCACCAGGAACGAGGTGACCTGCCAGGTGGTCAGGTGCAACGCGAGCCGCTGCACGAACGATTGCACGTGGACGTGCGACTCTGCGCCTTCCAGCGAGCCGATCAGAGAACGGAACGAGTCGACCACCACGATGCGCGCGTCGCTCTCTTCCACCTCACGAACGATGCGTTCCAGCACGCCCTCGAGCCCTTTCTCCATGACCTCGTCGCTCAGGTTTACGAACCGGATGCTGTCGCGCGCCTTGGTCAGATCGAAGAACGAGTACTGCTGCTGAAAGCGCAGCATCTTCACCGCCGGCTCACCCAGGACCGTGAAATAGAGTGCCTTGCAGTCCGGCCCGGCGTTCTCGAACATGACCTGATGCGCCAGCGTCGTCTTGCCGCTGCCCGGCTCGCCCGCGATCAGGTTGAAGGAGTATTCCGGAATGCCGCCGCCGAGGATGAGATCGAGTCCCGGAACTCCGGAAGGCAGCTTCCGGATTGCAACTTTTGATTTCCGACTCATTCGTCAATCTCCGTGACACTGGACATCGCATGAGGCCAGAGTTTGCGGACCGGGTGCATGGCCAGCTCATAGCCGAGCAGCATGATGAGCAGGTGGAGGAAGTGGGCGAGGATAGCGTTGCCGGCTTCGGTCGCGTTTTCGGGGGTTTCCTTCGCCAGGGCCTGGGCGAGGCCCGTGAACGTCGCAGGCAGCTCGGTGCTGAGCGTCACGCCGGCCAGACCGCGATGCTGTCGCATGGCCAGGTTGAGTGCGCGGCCGGTCAGGGCGATGACACCCCGGGAGCCCAGGAGATCGCGCATGTGGTCGCCCAGTCTGAGGAAGACCGTCTGCACGGCTTGCGCCCGGTCGGCCGGATCAGAGCCATCGGCCTCATGCTCGAGCACGAGGCGCGCTATGTCGACGGCCTCAGCGGGAGGATTCGCCATTCATTACTCTTCGAAGGTACGCGCGCGGTTTTCGCTCACGTCGCCGGGGGTACTGGAGACAGGACGGTCACAGGACCACTCACGACGCTCAGCTACGGCCAGCGGGACCACGCCGGGCTCCTGTGACAGAGATCTGATAATGCAACGGTATCGCACTTGCGGAACGTAATGAGTCCGGTCATCGACAGGCAACCACTCCCGGTTGAAACTCGAACGAACGCGGGCACGATCCTCACACGGCGGAAATCTCTGAACTGGATGCCCCGATGACGGTTCCCGATGACATGCTAGCCGTGTTGCGACTGCTGTCGCGAACGAGCCGACTGCTGGCGGAATCGATTGACTACGAGAGGACTCTCGTGACCGTCGCGGGAACGGCGCTCCCCTATCTGGGCTCGTGGTGCATCGTCGATGTCGTCGAGCCGGGCGAGCGTATGCGCCGCGTGGCGATCGTGCACCCCGATCCCCGGATGCGGGAACATGTCAGGCGGCTCCAGGAGAGCTGGCCGCCGCGACGAAGTGACCCTCTCGGTCTCCCACACGCCGTGCGTTCACGCGTGACCGAAATCATCCCGCACGTCTCCGATGAGTTGCTCATGGAGGTGTCGGCAAACGAGGTGAATCTGAGCGACCTGCGTACGCTCGGCATCGGGTCTGTGGTAGTAGTGCCGCTTATCGCTCGCAGCACCGTCCTCGGTGCCATCACGTTCGTGAGCGCGGACGTCGGACACCAGTACTCCGAGAGTGACCTGGAACTCGCCGAAGATCTTGCCGCCCGTTGCGCTCTGGCCCTCGACAATGCGCGGCTCTATCGGGACATGGAAGCGGCTCGATCCCTCGGCGTAAAGCTGAACGAGCAGCTGGTGGTCACCAGTGTCCAGCAGCAGGAGCTTGCGGACGAGGCGCGGGAGGCGAACCGGGCGAAATCGCAGTTTCTGGCAACCCTCAGCCACGAGATCCGCACACCGATCAACGCGATCGTCGGGTATACGGAGCTTCTGGATCTGGAGGTTGCGGGACCGATGACGGCGAAGCAGAAGGAGTACGTGATCCGGATCCAGGCGAGCAGTCAACACCTGATCGAACTGATAGACGACATCCTGGATCTTGCCAAGGTCGAAGCCGGACGGATGGACCTGAAGAAAGAGGCGTTGCGCGCCGCGGATTCCATCACGGCTGCGATCGAGCTGATCGAGCCGCTGGCCGCGAGCGCCGGGGTGACCCTCAGCAACGCTGCTTCCGGCGCGCCCGACGTCTACCGGGGCGATGACGATCGAGTTCGGCAGATCCTGGTGATTCTGCTGAGTAATGCCGTGAAGTTCACCGAGCGCGGTGGCAACGTGACGGTGATCTGTGGTACGGTGGAAACACCCGGTGACGAAGCGACTCTCGACGGAGACGCCCCCTGGGCGTTTCTCCGCGTGGAGGACACGGGAATCGGCATTTCTGCGACCGAAGCGGCCACCGTGTTCGAGCCGTTCGTTCAGGTCGATCCGGGGAAGACACGCAAGCGCGGCGGTGCCGGCCTGGGTCTCGCCATCGGCCTCGAGCTGGCTCGACGTATGGGCGGGGACCTGACCCTGCGAAGTGAGCTGGGGCAGGGATCGACCTTCACTCTGTGGCTGCCGGCCGTCCGGGCGGACGAGGACGCGTCGAGCAGGGATGAGGCGTTATCCGTCGAGTGACACGTACTAAAGAGAAGGGTTCCTGTCCCGGCACGGAAGGCATCCACAGCAGCCGTGTTTTCATATCAGACTAAGATCTGCCAGGCAGCGCTTGCTGTGCTCCCGTACCTCGATTTCCAGGCGTTCAATTATTCCATGATGCGCGCCCCCGGAGCGGACTTTCGCTGCCGCACGCTCAATCGCGGCTAGCGAGCGAGTTACCGTGGCGGCGTCAGGTCCGGCTGCGGCGGAGTGCGAGCTCCAGTTTCTCGATCACGTGGTGCGGTTTGATCCGCTCCATGCGTCCCAGCTTCGGAGTGAAGTTGGACGGGTCCGGTTGGCCATCGGTGTACTCGTCGATCCAGAGGTCCTCATCGGTGCGGTACGGCCCGACGCGCCACGGATTCGTGTGACCGAACAGCCCGACTGTGCGGGTACCGACGGCGCGCGCGAGGTGCAGCGGTCCCGTATCCGGTGCGACGACGGCGTTGCACGCATCGAGCTGCCAGATCATCGAGCGCACGGGTGAGCCGGTCAGGTCGATCGGAGCGTGTTGGGCGCGTGCGGTGATCAACCGGACGGCGGCCTGCTCGCGCTCGCCGGGTCCGCCGATCAGGACGGCGCGCGCGCCGAGGTCGGCCTCGATCGCGTCGATGACGGGCACGTAGCGTTCGGCGGGCCAGTCCTTTTTCGCGTTCGCCGACGCCGTGACGACAGCCACTGCCGGCCGGCCGGCGAGATCGTGGAGGAACCGACGCTGTGCGGCGCGCTCCTCATCGGTGATCACCAGCTTCCACTCGATCGGGTCA
This sequence comes from Gemmatimonadota bacterium, assembly GCA_018224305.1. Lineage (GTDB taxonomy): Bacteria > Gemmatimonadota > Gemmatimonadetes > Longimicrobiales > RSA9 > SH-MAG3. Next base: position 2,552 of record JAGTUV010000028.1, on the reverse strand, counting down.
GGCTCGACACCGAGCACGTGCAGGAACTCGAGGAACGTGTCCTGTGTGTGCTGTCGCGGTCGCGCCGGCAGTCTCCGGTTGCCGGCCAGCCACACGCCATCGCGGGCGCGGTCCGGGCCGAGCGTCCAGCGGATCGGTGCGCGGGAGAACAGCGTGCCGAAAATGCTCTTGAAGTAAGGGTGCAGGTTGAGCGTGAGGTCGAAGCGCTCGCCGCGCATTCGGCGCCACAGATCGATCACGCCGGCGACACCATCCTTCTTGCGATACACGATGACCTGGTCGATGGCCGGATGCGGATTCAGGATGCCCGCCGGCATCGGCTCTGTTACCCACGAGATGCGAGCGTGCGGCCAGGCCCGCTTCAGCGCGTTCGCGACCGGCAGACCGTGTACCACATCACCGAGCCCCGTCAGCATCACGATGCAGATGTGGTCGGGCACGTTCTCGGCGAGTCGTGCGTCGGGAGCGCGTTTCGCGTTCGTCATGCTTCTGGTGCCTGGGTCCCGCGCCGGGCCGGTTGCCCTGCGCTTTGCAACGTGCTGCATTGCCTGCCGTTGTCGGGGCCGGCGCCTGCGGTTATCATAGCGCCTCGTGCCGCGCCGGTCTGCGCGGCCGAAAGGCCGGCGCTCCACGCGGGAGCGCGGCATCACGGCAAACGGTGCGGGCCCGACCATGCAGAAGTCGTTCGGACAGCTTGTCGCCGAGCTGGCACAGGTGAATATCGAGCTCTGGCACGAGGAAGATAAGGCGCGTGTCGAGGACGATCACGCCGTGGCCGCGGCGAAGCGGGCAATCGACCGGCTGAACCAGCGGCGCAACGATCTGATCGAGCGTGTTGATGAGTCAGTCATGAGCACCGTTCGCTCGGCATCCGGCAGCGGTCCCCGTGGCTGAGACGGTCGGCTCACTGGTCGACAAGATCTGCATCGCCGAGCTGAAGATCTACCACATGCAGGAGCAGCGCGATCGCGCGGACGCGAGCGCCGAGTTCCGCGCGACCTGCGAGCAGAAGCTGGAGATCATGCAGACGCAGCGCGCGGACCTCGGCAATGAGCTCAGCACGCTGCTCGCGCGCATCGCCGATGGCAGCGTGGTGCCGAAGGTCTATCGCCAGTTCAAGATGTACAACGACCCGCAGTACCGCACGCCCGGCTAGTCGCTGCCCGGCGCAGGTCCTTCCGGAATGCCATTTCGATAGCGCTGCTGCCAGAGCCGCACCTTCTCCGCCACCTGATCGACCGTGATGCGCTGCATGCGGTCCGGCCGGTGTGCGCGGCTGATTTCGTAGTCCTCGCCCTCATCGCCATACGCGTCGATCACCAGATCGTGGAACCTGTCATAGGGTCCGATGCGGCGCGGGTTGTTGTACCCCATCAGCGCGATCACCGGCCGGCGCAGGGCCACGGCCATGTGCATGGGTCCGGTATCCAGTGAGATCACGAGCGCACTGCCGTCCAGCTGCCAGACCAGCTCGCGCAGCGGCGCACCGAGTGCCGAGAGCGGCCGGTGCCGCGCGCGTTCCATGATGACGCGCTCGGTCTCGAGTTCGCGCTCGGACCGACCACCGACCAGCAGCGGCTGAAGACCGAAATCCTCGTACAGCACGTCGACCAATGCAGCCCAGCGCTCCGCCACCCAGTCCTTGTGCGGGTTGCTCGTCGCGATGACCAGCGACACGACCGGCCGCTCGATGCCGGTGAAGAACGTGCGCTGCGCCGCGCGCTCGTCCGGTCGCGGGCCGAGCAGCCATTCGACCGGACGCGCCTCGATGCCGAGTTCGGCGAGGAACTCGAAGTACTGATCCTGCACGTGCTGGTTGCGCCCGGCGTGAATGCGCCGGTTCGTGAAGAGTGTGTTCAGGTCCTTGGCGCGCGCTCGATCGAAACCCAGTCGCACGGGCGCGCCCGACAGCAGCGTGATGATTCCCGCCTTGAGCGATGTCTGGAGGTCGATGACCAGGTCGCACCGTCGTGATCGCAGTTCACGGGCGACGGAGCGGAACGCACCGAGGCCGCCGCGCCGATGGAAGATGACGATGTCGTCCACAGCCGGATGGCCGCGCACCAGGCTGGCCGGACCGGGTTGCAGTACCCATGTAATGTGACAGCCGGGCGCGTGCCGCTTGAGGGCGGTCACCACCGGTAGCACGTGCACCGCGTCGCCAATCGCACTCAGCATGACTATGGCGACGCGGGTACCGTCGCGGACCTGCATGTCCGTGTCAACCTCGGCAGTTCGCAGCTCGGACACGTGATGGTCTCACTCCCGCGGTGGCTGGCGCGCCGCCGACGCTCAGCGCGATGTCCGCGGTAGCAGCACCCGCATTTTGCACTCAGTACGACGATAGAGTCGTGACGCGCGCGGAGCAAGCGGAGCGCACCCCCGGAAATAGTTGCCCAGCCCGCTCCGAGCGGACATATTGAACCCCCCCCAACCGCCGTCCTTCCTGAGGATGGCCACATGCCGACCCACACTCTGGAGGCACCATGTTCGTATTGGTCCACCACGACGTGAAGCAGCCGGAAGCGTTCTGGGCACGCTCCCAGGAAGCT
>JAGTUV010000027.1 GCA_018224305.1 Gemmatimonadota bacterium | reverse complement strand
GAAAGGCGAGCGGGGGATCCGGGAGATATGGAGATCGACGGATAAGCCATCCTTTAGCGGGCCAGGCCTGCCTCGATTCCCACCTGCTCTCGCCGCTCATCTGCATACTGCCGCACGGCATCCCTGAACGAGGCAAACAGCCGGCGATCCGGGTCGGTATCCGGCGCCGCGGCCTCACCCCGCTCCGGATGCCACTGTACGCCGAGCACCCAGGCGCGCGACTCGTGCTCGATGGCTTCGACGAGGCCGTCGTCGGCGCGCGCTACGACGCGCAAATCGCGGCCGAGTTCCTTCACGGCCTGATGGTGGAAGGAATTGATGTGCAGCTCATCTGTGCCGATGATGCGACGGAGCAGCGAGTCGGGACGGACGGTGGCGGCGTGAGTGCTCTGGCCCCAGGGCGCGAGCTGCTGGTGCAGGAGGTGACCGGGTCTCTCCGTGTCGATGTCCTGGTAGAGCGAGCCGCCGAAATGGACGTTCAGGACCTGGCAGCCTCGACAGATGCCGAATACCGGCATGTCGCGCTGCAGCGCGCAGTCGAGCGCAGTGAACTCCATCTCATCGCGCTCGCGGAGCGTCGCCCCGAGTGCAGGGCTGGGCTTCTCGCCATAGCGCGACGGCTCCACGTCCTCGCCGCCACTCAATACGATGCCGCAGCACGCGTTCAGCAGCGAGGCAATGGCGGCCGGTGAGTGGGCGGGCGTGATGAGCACCGGCGCGAGGCCCATCTGTTCCAGGGCGTGGATGTAGCTGGTGTAGAGGAAGACAGCGGGCCGGCTGTGCTCACCGGCGACGGCTTCGAGAGTGGTGGTGACCGCGATCCGGATGGAACCGCGCGCCCTCACGTTGTCGCCATCGGTACTGCTCACGCATCCTCCTCGTTGCTGCGAAGCGGCGCTTTGGCTGCGTCAGACCAGCAGTTCCAGCGCGCGCACGGGATCGATGTTCCCGCCGGACAGCACTGCTGCAACCTGCGAGCCGCGCGGATCGAACACGCGCGACAGCAGCGCTGCAACGGTTGCGGCACCGGAGAACTCGACAACCAGCTTGCTGTTCTTCAGCAGACGGCGTGTGGCGTCGAGAATGGCATCATCGTCGACGATCACGATGTCATCGACATACTCGCGTGCGTGCAGGAACGTGAGGTCACCGGGGCGAACCGGCATCAGGCCGTCCGCGACTGTTGTTGCGGGCGGGATCGTGACAGGCTCGCCTGCGGCGAGCGACTGCCTCATGGCGTCGGCCGTGCGCGGCTCCACGCCGATCACGCGGATCTCCGGCCGCGTCTGCTTGACCCAGGCCGCAATACCGCTGATCAGCCCACCGCCGCCGATCGGGACGAGGATCGTCTCGACATCCGGCCAGTCGTCCAGGATCTCGATGGCCGTGGTGCCCTGGCCTGCGATGATGTCGGCATCATCGAACGCAGGAATGATTGTGAGGCCCTGCTCCGCAGCGATCGCTTCCGCGCGCTTCTGCCGGTCGATCGAAGTGGTGCCCTCGAGCACCACTTCCGCACCGAAGCTGCGCGCGCCCGCACGCTTCACTTCCGGCGAGGTCGTCGGCATGACGACCACCGCGCGTATCCCGAACAGCTTCGCCGCCAGCGCGACGCCCTGTGCGTGGTTCCCGGACGAATACGCGATCACGCCGCGCGCACGATCCGTATCGCTCAGCCGCGCGACGGCCGTGTAGGCGCCACGAATCTTGAAGGCGCCCGCGCGCTGCAGGTTCTCGCACTTGAGCCGCACCGTAGCACCGACCTCGTCGCTCAACCACTGCGCCGGCAGCAGCGGTGTGCGAACGGCAACGCCCTCGAGCGCGCGGTGCGCGTCCTCGATCGAGCTGCGACCGACCAGCGCGCTCACCCGCAATGCGTCAGATGTCACGAGTGTCATCCGAATCTGCGTCGTCGACTGCGTCCGATCCCGAGAGATCGGCCTCATCGATCCGGGACGTGTCGTCCACATCCGGATCGCCGATCTCGAGCCCGTCATCACCGCCCGATCCGTCCTCGTCGATATCCGGCTCAGCGGAGATCGCGCGCGGGCCCTCGCCGTTTCCGGCGACCGGCTTCTCGGCTGAACTCGTGTCAGCATCGTCGTCCGGCACCACGCGCGCGACGTCCATCAGCACATCGCCCTTGTCGAGCGCCATGACCCGCACACCCTGCGTGGCGCGGCCGATGACGCGGATCTCCGCGACGCGCTGGCGTGTCACGATGCCGTGCCGCGACATGAGCATCAGCTCGTCATCCGGCTGCACACCCTTGATCGCCACGATCTTGCCGGTCTGCTCGTTGATCCGGAAGTTGATCACACCCATACCGCCGCGGGACTGGAAGCGATAGTCATCGATAGCCGTCCGCTTGCCCCGTCCCTGCTCCGTCACGATCAGCAGCGTGGCGTTCTCGCGCGTCGCCTCGTTGATGACGACCATGCCGACGACGGCATCCGCCCCGCGGAGCCGGATACCACGCACTCCGGTCGCCACACGCCCCATCTCGCGGACGTCCGTCTCGTGGAACCGGATCGCCATGCCTTCGTACGTCGCCAGGATCACTTCATCGTTGCCGCCCGTGATCTGCACGTCGATCAGTTCATCGTCCTCGGTAATGTTGATCGCGTTGACGCCCTTCACGCGTACGTGGCGGTATGCGCTCAGCGCCGTCTTCTTCACCACGCCCTTGCGGGAGGCGAAGAGCAGATAGCGATCGTCGCGGAACTCGCGCACCGGCACGATAGAGGCAATGCGTTCATCGGACCCGAGCGCGAGCAGATTCACGATGGGCTTGCCGCGCGACGCACGGCTCGCTTCCGGTATCTCGTGCACCTTCAGCCAGTAGCAGTGACCGCGCGCCGTGAAGATCATGAGGTAGTCGTGCGTCTGCGCAGTGTACAGATGCTCGACCCAGTCCTCTTCCTTCGTCGATGTGCCGGTCATGCCGCGACCGCCGCGCTTCTGGGCGTGGTACGTGTCCAGCGGCAGCCGCTTGATGTAGCCGCCGTGCGACACGGTGATCACCATCTCCTCATCCGCCAGCAGGTCCTCGAGCGACATCGTGACCATGTTCGTCAGCTCCGTCCGGCGGTCATCGCCGTACGTCGCCGCGATCTCGGTCAGCTCATCCTTGATGATCTGCTCCCGGCGCGGGCGGCTGCCGAGGATGTCGCGCAGGTCAGCGATCTGTGACCGCACCTCCGTGAGTTCCGACTCCAGCTTGTCGATTTCGAGACCGGTGAGCCGGCCAAGGCGCATGTCGAGAATCGCCTTCGCCTGCCGCTCCGACAGACCGAACCGCTCCTGCAGCGATGTATTCGCCGACTCCGTGTCCGAGGACGCGCGAATCAGCGCCACAACCTCATCAATGTTGTCGACGGCGATCTTGAGGCCTTCGAGGATGTGCTCGCGGTCGAGCGCATGATCGAGGTCGTACTGGGAGCGGCGAACGACGACTTCATGCCGGTGATCCAGGAAGTGCTGGATCATCTCGCGGAGGTCCATGATCTTCGGCACGCCCCGGACGAGCGCGAGCATGATCACGCCGAACGTCGATTGCAGCTGCGTGTGCTTGTACAACTGGTTGAGCACGATCTGCGGTATGGCGTCGCGGCGCAGCTCGATGACCACGCGGATGCCGTCGCGGTCCGATTCATCTCGCAGGTCGGTGATCTCCGAGAGCTTCTTCTCGCGCACCAGGCCGGCAATCTGCTCGATCATGCGCGACTTGTTCACCATGAACGGGATCTCCGTCACGATGATGCGCGGCTTGCCGTTGTCCGGCTCCTCGATGAGCGCCTTCGCACGCATGACGACCCGGCCGCGTCCCGTCCTGTACGCCTCGTCGATCCCCTCGCGGCCGCAGATGTAGGCACCTGTCGGGAAGTCAGGACCCTGGATGTGCTGCATCAGGTCCGTAACGTCCGCTTCGGGGTTGTCGACGAGATGGACGCACGCGTTCACGACTTCGCGCAGATTGTGCGGCGGGATGTTCGTGGCCATGCCGACCGCGATGCCGCTCGAGCCGTTGACCAGCAGGTTCGGGAACTTCGCCGGCAGCACGGTCGGCTCCTGGAGCCGGTCGTCGAAGTTGGGCGAGGTGTCGACGGTCTCCTTGTCGATATCGGCGAGCAGTTCGCCGGCGAGGCGTGCGAGGCGGGCTTCGGTGTAGCGGTAGGCCGCCGCGTTGTCGCCGTCGATCGAGCCGAAATTGCCCTGGCCATCCACGAGGGGGTAGCGCAGCGAGAAGTCCTGGACCATGCGGACCATGGCCTCGTACACCGACGAGTCACCGTGCGGGTGGTACTTGCCCAGCACGTCACCGACGACTGTCGCGCTCTTGCGATACGCGCGGCCAGCCGACAGTCCGGCCTCCTGCATGGCGTACAGGATCCGCCGGTGCACCGGCTTCAGTCCGTCGCGCACGTCCGGCAGCGCACGCTGCACGATCACGCTCATGGAATAGCTGAGGAACGAGTCGCGCATCTCCTGCTCGATGAGGCGCGGCAGAACCCTCTCGGTATTTTCCGGCGGCGTGCTCGACATTTGTTTCGATCTGGACAGGGAGAATGTGCTCGGGACCGCAACTGCGCGGCGCTCCGCTCAGGTCAGCCGACGCGCCGGTCCGGCCGGTTGCGGCGTGCTGCTTTCGATGCTGGCTCTGGTACCCCCGCGCGCGCACCGTGTGCCCGCGCGCGCACGCGTAGCGCGCACGCGTGGGGGGCGGGAATGTAGGGTGGAGGAGCGG
>JAGTUV010000026.1 GCA_018224305.1 Gemmatimonadota bacterium | reverse complement strand
CGGACACTGCTATCAACCACAGGAGCGATAATATGAGACGCATGGTGTTCGCCGCCATTACCGCCGGAGTTTTCGTGCTGCCGGCGGCCCCAGCGGCAGCCCAGATCTACATCACGCCTGCCGCAGGCGTGTTCATTCCTGCGACGGACCTCGAGGATCTCGAGGGGCAGGCCGAGCAGACGCGCTTCGAGCGGTCCGGCACGTTCGGCATCGGGTTGAACATCGAAATGGGCATGCTGCGTGGAAGCCTTGCCTACGCGACGGGTGCCACGATCTCCGAGGACGGGGTGGGCGGTGGCGACATCGGCGATGGCTCGGTGCTGGCCGCTGCGGCGGACCTCGTCATCAGGCCGCTGCCGCGCCTGCTCGTTCAGCCATACCTGCTGGGCGGCGTCGGCCTCAAGCGCCAGGACTTCTCGTACGATGATGAAGGCCTGGGTGCGAATCCGCTGCCGTCGGACAAGACGGACTTTGCGCTGCATGCGGGAATCGGCGCGGACGTCATGCTCGGCCGATTCGGCATCATGGCGGAGATCACCGACTACATCACGCGCAACGAGGACAGCTCGTTCGGTCAGCACGACGCATTTGCAATGGTCGGCCTGAGAGTGCGGCTGTAACAGGAAGCACGAAATGGAGGAGGCTCCGGATGCGGTTCATAACGCGTCCGGAGCCTCCTCCATTTCAGTCCGTCCAGCGACGCCCGGCCGGGCACCCGGGCCAAGTGCTTCAACCGCGCGTTACCCGGCGATGACGTACTTCCAGCCGGCAATCTCACCTTCGACGGGCACAGTAGCGTCGAACGTCACGACCTGTTCTGTCGCGGGCACGCTCACCACGACGTCCTGCGTGGCGAGCGCGTCCCCCTCGTGGCCCAGCAGTGTGAAACGCAGCGTGATGGAGGAGCTTTCGGCAGCCTTTACGTTCGTGAGCTGGCCGCTGATCACCACGTTGCCCTCCTCGTCAGGTTGCGTGCTGACATTGTCGATGTGGACGGTAAGAGCGTCGTGCGACTCGAGCAGGCGAAGCGCCTGCTGGTGACCGGCCTCGCGTTGCGCTGCAGAGCCGAACTCACCGCTCATCCGGTGTGTGCGCGCTTCCATCAGGTAAAGCACATCATTGTTCGGATCGAACTCGCGGGCCTTCTGCGCGGCGAACTGAATCCGCGAATACAGGTCGCCGAGCTGTTCGAATACGCGCGCGGAATCGGCCTGTGTCGCACCCTCGAGAGATGCCTCCATGGGCGTCGACATCGCCCACAGCGCCTGGCCGTAGTTGAACCAGTAGTCACGCGCATGCGGGTTCGTCTCCGCGGCGCGCAGGAACCGTGCGGCGGCCGAATCGAACTGTTCGCCCTCGAAGCTCTCGATGCCCTGCTGCGCCTGTATCTGCGCAACGTTGGCCGTGGCCATGGCCCGGAAGCGGTCCCATTCGGCCTTCTGTTCAGGCTCCAGCTCGCCGTACAGCGGCCCGCCCGTCGCAGCGATCGCCTGGCGCAGCGCCTGCTCCGCCTTCAGGTACTCGCCGGCGTTCGCGTACAGCGCACCGAGATTCATCAACGCTTCGGGCCTCTCGCCGTAGATCGTCTGCGCTGACTCCATGGCAGCGATCGCCTCGGGATACCGCTGCTGGTCCATGTGCTGGATGCCCTGATTGAAGATCGCGAGCCACGCGCCCTCACGTTCAATCTGGATCTCCTCGGCATACGCGGGGTGCATCTCCTGCGCACGGGTGAAGGCACGGTCTGCCTCCTCGATCTCACCCATACCGGCCAGCGCCGTACCCGCCAGCAGCCAGACCAGCGGGTTGTCGGTATTCGCTGCCATCAACGGGCGCAGCTGCTCCACCGCCTGACGGTACATATCGACACGCTCCGCCGGATCCTGCCGCACCATGGCGAGGCCGATGAACTTGTTCGCCTCACGGGTCTCCCGCGTCTCCTGCTGCGCGAACGCTATGCCCGGCAGCAGTATCATCAGGAGGAGGGCCAGGTTGATCTTTCCTGCTAGCTTCATCGGACGGGCCTCCGGTTACTGGCGGTAATGACGTCGGTGTGCAGCTCACGTGCGCGGATCATGTTCCCCACGCCCGATTCGTAAACTTCAGGCGGGACTCAGGTTCCGGCAGACTCTCGGGAATCCCTCAGTCTAATGCGTGGCCCGGACGCCAGCAACGGGCCATCGGCCCTGGCGCCCGGGCCTGCACTCACGGCCTGTGCAGCTCACCCGGGCCCTCGTCATCCGGTTCGTCGCTGTCGGGGGTCGCATGGTGCGTAGCGGCCTGGATGCCGCGTGCGAACTCGGGCAGGATCCCCATCTGCGCGTATATCGGGCGGACGATTCCGCGCAGGACGGGCAGTTGCGAACCGAACAGGAGGGCGGCGCACACGCCGAGGCCGCCGCCGACCGCGATTGCGAACGGCGCGCCCATGCGCGCTGCCATCCAGCCGATGAACAGGCTGCCGAACGGTGCCGTGCCGCTGAAGGCCATGGTGTAGAGACTCATGACCCGGCCGCGCTTGTCGTCATCGACCAGCGTCTGGAGCACCGTGTTACTGGAGGCCATTTGCGTCATCATCCCGAACCCTGCGAGCGCGAGGAGCGGCAGAGCGACGACGGTCGAGCGCGCGAATGAGAAAAGAACGAGCGACGTCCCGAACAGCGTGGCGGAGATCACGATCAGTCGCCCCAACCCTACGACGGTCGTGCGCGACGCCAGGAAGAGCGCGCCCGCGAGAGCGCCCAGCCCCATGGCGGCCATCAGCAGACCGAGCGTACGGGGTCCGCCGCCCAGCACATCCGTCGCCACCACCGGCAGCAGAATGCTGAACGGCACCGCGACCAGACTCATGAACGCGACGAGCGAGAGAATCGTGCGGATCGGCTGGAACCTGTACGCGTACTGAAATCCCTCCTGCACACGGCGCAGCACGGCACCGCGACCCCGGAGCCGTTTCCCCGGTGCGAGCCTCATCGAGAACAGGCCCCACAGCACAAAAACGTAGCTCACGCCGTTCGCTACGATTACCCAGCCCTCGCCCACGGCGGCAATCGCGAAGCCCGCGATCGCCGGGCCGACCAGCCGCGCCGCGTTGAAGATCGAAGAGTTCAGCGCGATGGCATTCGGCAGATCGTCGCGGTCGCCCACCATCTCGATCAGGAACGACTGACGCACCGGAATGTCGAACCCGCTCGCTGCGCCCAACACACCCATCAGCACCAGGATCCAGCCGACTGTGATGTGATCGGTCAGTACGAGCGCACCCAGCAGGAGCGCCTGCACCATCATCACGATCTGCGTGATGATCACGATGCGATGTCGGCTGTAGCGATCCGCCAGCTCGCCCGCGAACGGAGCCAGCACGAAGCCCGGGCCCAGGCTCACGAAGCCCACCACGCCGAGCAGGAACGCCGAGCCCGTCAGGCGGTAGACCAGCCAGCCTACTGCGACCTGCTGCATCCATGTCCCGACCAGCGACAGCGACTGGCCCATGGTGAACAACCGGAAGTTGCGATGCCGGAGGGCGCGGAGGGCGAGCCGGACGCGGCTGGTGCTGTCGCTGACGAGTTCCGGTGACATCGGCCAATGCTATCGGGGCGACCGCGGAAGGGAAATGCGCGCGGCCGTCCGCCTCACATAATCCTTGACGGTACAGCAGTTTATCCGTATATACCTCATACGATCACTCAAATGGGGCGACTGACGCTCCAGGCGCGGCGGCTCCCCCCGTCCTGCGTTCGAAGGTTTATCAGGTATCGGTGCGACTCCTCCCCGGGTCAGCCACTGCTGCCGAAATCGTCATTGCAGACGAAGTCTCTGAACCATGGAACGAGCTTCAGCAGCCGCAGTCGCGGCAGTTCTGGTTTTGTCCGTCGCGGACGCCGCCGACGCACAGTCGCTGCGCGGATCGAAGACGGCAATGCACCGCCAGAACGTCGTCGCCCAGCAGCACGACTACACGTTCATCCGCTCATCGGACCAGGTCCGCAGTTTCGTCGCATCGGGGTACCTGGAGCGGTTGAGCGGGAACGCCGACTACGCCCTTGCGGGCGTGTCGCATCCGTACGCACGGCCGGCCGTACGACTGTTCGTGGAGCGTCTGTCCGCGCAGTACCGCGCGGCGTGCGGCGAGAAGCTCGTGGTGACGAGTCTGACACGACCCGTGCTGGAACAGCCGCGCAACGCGTCCGACCTGTCGGTCCATCCGGCAGGCATGGCAGTGGACCTGCGGATCAGCAGGAAGAGCTCGTGCGTGCGCTGGATCGAGAAGACCCTGCTCTCGCTCGAGAAGCAGGGCGTGCTCGATGCGACGCGTGAGAGTCGACCGCCGCACTACCACGTGGCGCTGTTCCCGGAGCCCTACACGCGCTATGTCGCGAGCATCGCAGGCAAGGACGCGGTGAGACTGGCGTCGGCACCGGCGCAGCAGCCGGCAAAGGCCGAGCAGAAAGCGGCGCCGTCAGCCCCGACGCAGGTCGCATCGGCCACCGATGATGCCGCCGATCTCGAGACGCAGCTGACCGAGGCGCTCGGGAGCGCCGACGCCGGGCCGAAACGGCTCGTCACCGCGAACGTCGCAACGACGGAGCCCGCAGTCGCGACGTACGAGGTCAACCGCGGCGATTCCCTCTGGTCGATCGCACGGCGCCACAATACCACCGTCGATACCCTGAAGAGCCTGAACAGCCTCAGCGATACGCGCATCATCGCAGGCCAGACCATCGCGGTTCCCGTGGTCACGGCCGACGCCGAGGAATCCTGAGCAGCGCCACGGCCGCCTGGTCGCGAGAATGCTGAAACGAACGCCGCGGCCGCCTGGTCGCGAGAAATGCTGAAACGAACCGGCGCGGCCTTTCTGGTCGCGCCGGTTCGCGTTCACGGCGGGCACCCGTTTTGCACCTCCGTGACAGTTCGAATGACAGCAGACCCAGCAACCCGGAGCACACTTATGTCACTGGAATCGATGCAGGACCTCTACCATCATGAGCTGAAGGATCTCTACAGCGCCGAGAAGCAGATCCTCGAGGCGCTCCCGAAGATGGCGCAGAAGGCAAGTGACGCGGAGCTGCGGAAGGCGTTCGAGGAGCACAGGGTGGTGACCGAGGAGCAGGTCAGCCGTCTGCAGACCATTTTCGATGACCTGAAGTTGAATCCGGGCAACACCAAGTGCAAGGGCATGGAAGGCCTGATCGAGGAAGGCGAAGAGATCCTCAAGGAGGATGCGGACCCCAACGTGCGCGATGCCGCACTGATCGGTGCCGCACAGCGCGTGGAGCACTACGAGATCGCGGGCTACGGCACCGCACGCACGTATGCGCGCCAGCTCGGCTTCGACAATCACGTGGAGTTGCTTCAGCGCACTCTCGATGAGGAAGGCAAGACGGACGAGCGGCTCACGAAACTCGCCGAGGGACGCATCAACCGCGAGGCTCAGTTCGGCGACAAGGGCTGAAGCCGCACCACATGGTTCGACGGAACGGGCGGCTTCGGCCGCCCGTTTTTGCATCCCGGCACGTGCCCTTGTCTCGACGGGCGCGTGCCGCTTTCGTTGATGCGTCACTATTGAACGCGGGCAGCTACCGAGAGTCGAGAATGCGCAGGATCCGGGTTGTATTCGTACTGCTGCTCACGTCATGTGGGGCGCAGGGAGACACGCGGGACGACCTGTCATCCGCGGACACGCTGCGGGCAGGCAATGTTGCGGTGGATGGAGAGGTATCGAACGATGGGTTGGCCACGGAATCCGGGCTGGCGCCCGGCTCGCAGGGTCTGACCCTGCCCGCGTCACCCGGCGCATCCGCGGGTGCTGACCCGTCCGCGCGGCGCGTACCAGCACCGGACGATGGCGGACCTCGCACCGATCTGCCACCCAACGAGCTGGGACGCTTCCCCGTCGTTGAGTACCATCTGATCGGGGAGCGTGAAGCGCGCTGGACGCGCACGCCGGAGAACTTCCGGAAGGATCTGGAGCTGCTGTACAGCCGTGGCTACCGTCCCGTCTCGCTGCGCGATGTTGCGGCGAAGAACATCAACCTGCCGGCGGGCACTTCGCCCGTGGTGTTCACGTTCGATGATGCCTCGCCCGGCCAGTTCAGCTACATCGAAGACGACGGCGAACTGCGCATCGACCCCAACAGTGCTGTCGGCATCTGGCTGAAGTTCGCGGCGGAGCACGAGGGATGGGAGAACAAGGCGGTGTTCTGCATGCTCTCGGGGGCGGAGGCGGGCCGCGCATTCTTCGGCAACAAGGGGATCGATGGTCAGAAGACGGAGTGGCGGCATCGCAAGGTGAAGTTCCTCGCCGAACAGGGCTTCGAGCTGTGCAATCACACGCTCTGGCACGCGACGCTCTCGAACTACGACAGCGATGACTTCGTGCAGGAGCAGATCGCCCGCCTGCAGCTCGCCGTCGATTCCGCAGTGCCGGGCTACCGTATCCGCTCGTTCGCACTGCCGCTCGGTGAGTGGCCGAAGAACCGGGAACTCGCGCGGCGGGGTGCGTGGACGGATCCGCAGACGGGGAAGACCACAGCATACGAGCACGACATCGTTCTGCTCGTCGCGGGCGGTCCTGCACGCAGCCCGCACGATCCGGAGTACGACGGGATGCACGTGCGGCGTGTGCAGGTATTCGGTGATGAGCTGACGAAGACACTCGACCGGCTGGACCGCGAGAGAACGCGGTACGTCAGCGATGGCGATCCGAACGTGGTCGCGCGGCCGGCGAACTGACTGCCGTCCGCGGAGGACGATTCGAGGGGCGGGGATATGGGTGACACACCACATGTCGTGATCGTGGGGGGCGGTTTCGCGGGGCTCTACGCCGCGCGCGCGCTGCGCCGGGCGTCCGTCCGGCTGACGGTAATCGACCGCCGCAACTTTCATCTGTTCCAGCCACTACTCTATCAGGTGGCGACCGCATCCTTGTCGCCCGCGGACATTGCGAGTCCGATCCGCACGATTCTGCGCAATCAGCGCAACACGCAGGTGTGGATGGGCGAGGTAGTGGATGTGGACGTAGATGCGCGTGAAGTGCGTCTCGAGGATGGAACGGCGGCACACTACGACTATCTGCTGCTGGCGACAGGTGCGACGCACGCATACTTCGGCCGCGACGATTGGGCGCGCCACGCGCCCGGCCTGAAGACCGTGGACGACGCGACGGAGATGCGCCGGCGCTTTCTGCTCGCATTCGAGTCGGCGGAGCGCGAGGCGGATGTTGATGCGCGTCGCCGGCTGCTCACATTCGTGATCGTCGGCGCCGGCCCGACCGGCGTCGAGCTGGCGGGCGCCATGGCGGAGATCGCGCGGCAGGTGATG
>JAGTUV010000025.1 GCA_018224305.1 Gemmatimonadota bacterium | reverse complement strand
GGCGACCTCGCCCGCTTCCGCATCTTCGAACTCACCGCCTTCCTCAATCGCATCCGCGGTTTCAGGACATTCTGACGCCTGGGCATTGCCATTTGTGCTCAAACGCGGCGCAGCGTTGCGACGTTTGCGTCCCAATACCAATCCCAATCCCACTCCCACTCCCTTTCAGTGTAGGGAATCCCCCCACACAATCTTCCACCATTCCCCCTCCCCCCTTCCCTAGAACCCCCCACGTCCAGCCTCTCCGTATTCCCGATATTCACATGTGTAATTCAAAATGGAGACACACATGCTTTCACAGACCGCTGAATATGCCCTCCGCGCCGCTCTCTTTCTGGCCCGCGCACAGAATCGCCGGCCCGTTACGGCGGACGTGATCGCCCGCGCGCTCGGCGCACCGCCGAACTACATGTCGAAGACGCTGAACGTGTTGGCGAAGGCGGGAATCCTGACCGGCATGCGCGGTCCGACGGGCGGCTTCATGCTCGTCCGTGACCCGGAAACGCTCACGGTAGCGGAGGTGGTCGGCACGTTCGACGAGCCGGCGCAACGGCCGATATGCCTTCTCGGCGGGCGTCCGTGCAATGCCGATCGTCCCTGCCAGGCGCACGCACGCTGGGTCACACTGACATCGGCGATGCGCGAACCGCTGAGTTCCACGACGGTGGCGGATCTGCTGGCGGATGTCGTGGAACTCGATCACGCCATGTAACGCGGCACTGCCGCACTAACCATTTCGCTCGGAGATGATAGTCATGATGAAGCCAGTCAAGTTCGCCACGCTGGGCGCCGCGGCGATGGTAGGGATCGCAGGCATGACGCTCGTAACGCGCGATCGCGTTGCGGATGACTCGATCCCGGTGCGGGAAGCACCGTCGATCCGTGGCGAAGAGATGGCGGTATTGACCGCCGCGCCGAACGTGCCCGCTCCGATCATCCGGAACTATGCGACGAAGGTGATCGTCGAACTGGATGCGGTCGAGCAGACCATGCGGCTGGCCGATGGTGTCGACTACACTTTCTGGACGTTCGGGGGCACGGTGCCGGGCTCGTTCATCCGCGTTCGCGAGGGCGACCTGGTCGAGTTCCGCATGAAGAATCACGAGACCAGCACGGTCGCGCACAACATCGACCTGCACGCGGTCACGGGACCCGGCGGCGGCGCGGAAGCGACGCTCACGGCGCCCGGTCACGAATCGACGTTCTCGTTCACCGCACTGAATCCAGGACTCTACGTCTATCACTGCGCGACCGCTCCGGTCGGCATTCACATCGCCAACGGCATGTACGGCCTGATCCTGGTGGAGCCGAAGGAAGGTCTGCCCGCGGTCGATCGTGAGTTCTACGTGATGCAGAGCGAGTTCTACACGAAGGGCGCGCACGGGGAGACGGGCCTGCAGCCGTTCGACATGGCGAAGGCCGTCTCGGAGAACCCGGACTACGTGGTGTTCAACGGCTCGGTGGGCGCGCTGCTCGGCGACAACCGCCTCCACGCGAACACGGGCGAGACGATCCGTCTCTACGTCGGCAACGGCGGACCGAACCTGGTCAGCTCGTTCCACGTCATTGGCGAGATCTTCGACAACGTGTACGGCGAGGGCGGTACGATGATCTCGCAGAAGAACGTGCAGACCACGCTGGTTCCGGCAGGCGGCTCGGCGATCGTCGAGTTCCGCTCGGAAGTGCCCGGCAACCTGATCATGGTGGACCACGCGATCTTCCGGGCATTCAACAAGGGGGCGCTCGGCATGATCGAGATCAGCGGTGCGGAGAACCAGATCGTGTTCCAGCACCGTGAGGCGAACGTGCCGTCCGCGCGCTCGGCGCAATAACAGGCCTGGACGTGTACGCGCTCGCTCTCGTCGCGGCCTTCCTGCCCGTCCCGATCGCGGCAGCCCCCGTGGCTGCCGCGGCCGGACCGGACTCGTCCGGATCCGCCATCATGCAGACGTCGGCGGCGCCGGTCACGCGTGCGTACGTTGCCATACCCGCGGGCGCGCACGTGCCGTTCTACGGCGACGGCGAGAGTGAAACGATCGAGGCGTTCGAGTTCGATCGGTATCTGGTAACACAGCACGATTTCCGACGGTTCATCGAGGCCAACCCACAGTGGCGCAGGGATCGCGTGAAAGGCGCGTTTGCGGATGATGGCTACCTCCGTGACTGGTCTGCGCCGCTGCGTGCGTCGGAGCCGGCCGCCCCCGTAGTCAACGTTTCCTGGTTCGCGGCACGGGCATTCTGCAGCGCGGACGGTGCCCGTCTGCCGACGACAGCGGAATGGGAGTACGTCGCTTCGGCGAGCGCGGACCTGCGCAATGCATCGCGTGACGAGGCGTTCCGCGCGCTCGTGCTCGAAATGTTCACCCGCCCCCGCCCCGACCGGCTGCCCGCTGCCGGCAGCGGTATGCGGAACGCGTACGGCATCTACGATCTGCACGGGTTCGTGCGTGAATGGGTGTCTGATTTCAACAATGTGATGGTCTCAGACGATTCGCGCGGTACCGGCGGCAACGATGCGCAGCTGTACTGCGCCGCGGCAGCCAGCAACGCACGTGATCCGGCCGATTACGCGGCGTTCCTGCGCTACTCGCTGCGCGCGAGTCTGAACGGCCGCTCTGCACAGAGCAATGTCGGATTCCGCTGCGCCAGGAGCATTCAATGAATTGTCCCCCCCGCGCGGTGCATCATGCGGCGGCGCTCACTCTCATGACCGTCCTGCTCGCGAGTTGCAACGCAGGACCGCGCAATGCAGGTGATGGCGACATCCACGGCGTCGCTGCCGCAGGCTCGGTGGGAGCACACGCCCATGACAACCCGATCGACGCGAAACCCGCACCCACGGGCGCTACTGCGTTCTCCGTGTATGACCTCGAGGCCAGGTGGCACGATCAGGGCGGACATCCGCTCATTCTCCGGGACCTTGCAGGACGCCCGCGCGTCATCGCCATGGTGTACACCAGCTGCGCGTATGCCTGCCCCCGAATTCTCAAGGACATGAAGCGAATCGAGGGCGAACTGCGCACGGCTGGCATCGATGCCGGCTATGTGATGGTATCGATCGATCCGGAACGCGACACACCGGCCCGTCTGTCTGAATATGCGAGATCGGTCATGCTCGACCCGGCGGACTGGACGCTGCTGGCCGGTACGGATGACAGTGTGCTGGAACTCGCCGCACTGCTCGGCGTCCGTTATCGCCGCGTCGGCGAGGCCGACTTCGAGCACTCCAACATCATCACTCTGCTGGATGGTAGCGGCCGGATCGTGCACCGGCAGATCGGCCTCAATGCAGAGCCCGACGCCCTCGTTCGTGCCGCGGCCGTATTATAGATGAAGCACGGCTGACGCTCACATTCCTGTCATGCCCCGCAGAACGGTACCGCCGATCTCCCGCTCCATACCGGCCGCGCGCGCGCCCGGCTGCTCGATCACATGACGCAGATCGCCCTCGTTTCGATTCAGCGGTGCCGGTCCCGCCAGTCGCTCGCGGCGGGCGACCACGTCTG
>JAGTUV010000024.1 GCA_018224305.1 Gemmatimonadota bacterium | reverse complement strand
TGCGCAGGCGCTGCACCCGGTTGACCAGCTCGCGGGCAATGCCCTCCAGCTTCAGGTCATCGTCGATCGCCGGGTCCAGTGCAATGGTGCAGCCCTCGTCCGCCGCCACCACCAGGGCGCCCGCCGACTCCTCGATCACATCCAGGTCGCCCGCTTCCAGTGCATGCCGTTCTCCGGCAACATCGATCGTCAAAGGGTCACCATTCCTGTAGGAGCGCAGCGCCGCGGTATCCAGCGCGCGGATCTGCTGCGCCGCCTCCTGCGTCCCGCTGCCGAAGCGCTTGCCGAGCTGGCGGAAGTTCGGCTGCGCGCGCATCGATACGAGATCACCCGCCGCTTGCAGGAACTGCACCCGTTTGATGTTGAGCTCGTCACGGAGCACCTCGAGCAGTTCCGCGGTCATGACTGATTCGTCGGCGACCACTGCCTGGAGGGTTCCGAGCGGCTGTCGCACCCGGATGCGCACCTCCTCGCGGGCCGCGCGGCCGAGCCGCGCGAGCACCCGCGTCACGCGCATGCCTTCCTCCAGGCCGTCGTCGCGCTCACCAGCCTCCGGGAATCCGGCAAGGTGGACGCTGGCGCCATCACTGAGTGCTCGGTGCAGCCAGTCCGCCGAGAACGGCGTGAACGGCGCGAGCAGCCGCGACAGCACGCTGAGAACATCGTGAAGCGTGCGGAACGCAGCACGCGTGTCCGTTGCATCACCACTCCCCCAGAACCGGTCGCGGCTGCGGCGGACATACCAGTTGGACAGGTCATCGACGATGAAATCGCCGATCGCGCGACCTGCCCGCGTCAGTTCGTAGCTGTCGAGATCCGCCCGTGTATCGTGAACCAGGCTGGCCAGCCGGGAAAGGATCCAGCGGTCCATGACGCCACGCTGAGCAGGCGGCGGGTCATCGTCGGTCGGTTCCCATGCCTCGAGGTTCGCATACAGCGAGAAGAAGCGGTACGTGTTCGCGAGTGTGTCGAAGGAGCGCCGCGCGGCATCGCCGAGTGCGGCCGGATCGAAGCGCTTGGGGATCCACGGTACGGACGCCGTCAGGAAGTACCAGCGTATCGCATCGACGCCGAAGGTGCCGATGGCATCCCACGGGTCGACCACGTTGCCGCGGGACTTCGACATCTTCTGGCCATCGGCGTCGAGCACGAGGTCGTTGACGACGACATTGCGATAGGCCGGACCTTCGTCCAGCATCGTCGAAATTGCCATCAGCGAATAGAACCAGCCGCGCGTCTGGTCGACGCCCTCACAGATGAAGTCTGCGGGAAAATGCTTCCTGAATTCCTCCCCGTTCTCGAATGGGTAGTGCCACTGCGCGTACGGCATCGCCCCCGAATCGAACCAGACGTCGACGACCTCGGGCGTGCGCCGCATCTGCGCACCGCACTCGCACGCGAACGTGATGTCATCGATGAACGGCTTGTGCGGATCGAACGGGTCGGGGAGTTCACCGGCACGCGTGCGCAGTTCGTCGAACGAACCGACACACAGCGTGTGCGTCGCGTCCTTCACGCATACCCAGATCGGCAGCGGGGTGCCCCAGTAACGCTCGCGCGAGATTGCCCAGTCGATGTTGCCCTCGAGCCACTCGCCGAACCGGCCCGTCCCGATCTCCGGCGGATGCCATGCGACTTCAGCATTGTTCGCCAGCATCCGATCCTTGACAGCGGTCGTGCGGATGTACCACGAGTCGCGCGCCATGTACAGCAGGGGACTGCGGCAGCGCCAGCAGTGCGGGTAGGAGTGCGTCTCGAGCGAATAGCGGAACACACCGCCCCGTTCCCGCAGATCCTCCACGAGCACGGGATCGGCTTCCTTGACGAACAGGCCGCCGATCTGTGCGATGTCCTCGCGAAAACGGCCCGCGTCGTCGACCGGCCGGAACATGGGCAGCCCATGCCGCTGACCTGCAGCAAAGTCATCCGCGCCGAATGCAGGCGCGAGATGAACGATGCCCGTGCCGTCGTCAGCGGTCACGAAGTCCTCGAGCACGACGCGGAATGCACTGCCCGCGTCAGCACCGGCATCGATCAGATCGAACGGCCGCTGATAGCGCACACCCTCCAGTTCGCGCGCATCAAAGCGCCGCACCACCCGAGCATCTTCACCGAACAGGTCCGCCACGCGCGATGCCGCCAGGATATATGTCCGCGCTCCCCCTCCCTCGACCTCGACGTACTCAATATCAGGATGCAGCGCGAGCGCTACGTTCGACGGCAGTGTCCAGGGTGTGGTGGTCCACACGAGAAATGCACGTGAAGGGTCATCGACGAGGGGTGTCGTGAAGTAGATCGACGGGTCCGCGACGTCTTCGTAGCCCTGCGCCACTTCGTGCGAGCTGAGCGCGGTGCCGCAGCGCGGGCAGTAGGGCACGCTCTTGTGGCCGCGGTAGATGAGGCCGCGCTGATCGAGCTGGTTGAGGATCCACCATACGCTCTCGATGTAGTCCGGCTCGAACGTCACATAGGGCCGCGAATAGTCGAGCCAGTACCCGATGCGTTCGGAGAGACGCTCCCAGTCTTCCTTGTAGGTGAACACGCTCTCACGACAGACCTCGTTGAAGCGGGCAATGCCGACTTCCTCGATCTGCCGCTTGCCGCTGATGCCGAGCCGCCGCTCCGCCTCGATCTCGACCGGCAGGCCGTGGGTATCCCAACCGGCGATCCGCGTGACATGCCGGCCGCGCATCGTCTGATACCGGCACACCACATCCTTGATGGTGCGGCTGAGCACGTGATGGATGCCCGGCCGGCCGTTGGCCGTGGGAGGCCCTTCGAAGAAGACGAATTCCTCCCCGGCCTCCGTCTGCTCGAGCGTCCTGCGAAAGAGGTCCTCGCCGCGCCACAGCGCCAGGACGTGCTCCTCCAGTTCGATCACGCCGTCGGGGTACTGCGGATACTGCGTCCGCGGTGCAGCTGCCTGACTCACTTGTCGTCCTCTAGCAGGGTCGGCAGCCAGCCATCGTCGACTGGCGCCTCCGGTTCCGCCTCACTGTCCGCGACGGCCTCATCGAGCAGCAGCTCGTCCGTCAGCGTCGCATCATCCAGATCGTATCCGGCCGCGGCCGCATTCCGCAGCAGCCGCTGCGTCTCTTCATCGTCATCGTCGTCGTTGCCGTCCCCATCGAGATCGAGCGTTTCACCATCGCTCTGATCATCGACGAGCTGGAGATCTGAAATAGACCATTCCGGCGCCGCCTCCCACGGGTCCGCGGCTCCCAGCCCTATCGGGCCGGGCACGCCATCACCATCCTCGTCTGCGGCGATGCCGTCGTACAGCTTTTCCTCCACGCCGCCGCCCGACACCTCCGTCTCGTCGGTGGTTCCGCCGGCCACGCCTTCCACCTGCACGGCAGACTCTGTCTCCCATGCCTCGACCACATCAGCCGACTCGTCGTCAACGAACGGCTCGGGAGCAAACGGCTCCTCATCCGTTTCCTCGATATCAACGGCATTCGTGTCGAACGTGAAGCCGGAATCATCGACAATGTCGTCGTCCCCGTCCGACTCCGGCATGTCGCGCACCGGCTCGCTGGGGTGCACCGGCTCGCCGGCCGGTGACGCGGCGGCGGGAGCGGACCTGCGGGCTGCATGCGAACCGTCATCACCGGACTGCACAGGCGACGTTTCTGCCGGCGCTGCCGACCGGTGGACCGTCCCGGACGGGCTGTCCGCGGCGGCAGCGCGGACCGGTGCCGCTTGTGCTGCCTGGCGCAGCGAAGCTCCTGCGGCCCGCGCTATGACGCCGAGCTCCTCCAGCTCCTGCTCGAGGAATGCGCGGTAGTTGCCGAGAAACTCCTCGCGACGGGCCCGGAGCTCGCGCACCACCTGCTCCTCCTGCTGCCGCTCCTGCTTCAGCGTGGCGAGCTCCTCGGACGCCTTCTGCTGGGCGGAGCTGCGCAGCTGCCTGACCTCCGCCTCCGCACTCGAGCGCAACTGTTCCGCCTGCTGTTCGGCAGTGCGTTTCGCCAGCTCGGCCTCCAGCACGGCTTGCCTGCGCACCTCCTCGCGCATCTCCTGCGCCGACACGAGCGCCTCCGTCAGAGCACGCTCCCGGTCCCGATAGTCCTTCACCTGCTCGTCCTGCCGGCCGACACGCTCGTTCAGCGTCAGGTTCTCCCGGACGAGTTCCTCCATCCGGTCTGCTACCAGATCGAGAAAGTCGTCGACCAGCGCGGGATCATATCCGCGCATCGCGCGACGGAAGTCGCCCTTCTTCTTTCTCACTTCGAGCGGTGTCAGGTCGATCATTGTGCTCGCTCTCCGAACAGGATCGTGCCAAGTCGCAGCATCGTACTTCCTTCCTCGATGGCGATCTCGAAATCGCCGGACATACCCATCGACAGTTCCGCGCCCTGCAATCCAGCGCCTTCGCGCGCGCAGCGCTCCAGCAGTTCGCGTGCACCGATGAATGTCGCTCGCACGACATCTTCATCAGCGCTGAACGGCGCCATCGTCATCAGACCCTCGCACCGCACCGCCTCCAGGGCAGCCACCTGCGCAATCTCCGACACCGCGCGGTCCGCATCGAATCCGCCCTTCGACTCCTCGCCCGACACGTTCACCTGCACCAGGCCGCGGACCGTCACGCCCGCCCGCACCGCTTCCGACGATAGTTCCTTCGCCAGCCGCAGCGAATCGATGGAATGGATTCTGTCGAACAGCTGGATTGCGCGGCGCGCCTTGTTACGCTGAAGGTGGCCGATCAGGTGCCACGTCACCGCACTGTCAGCACCCTCCAGTTCACCGCGTTTCGCATCCAGCTCCTGCACGCGGTTCTCACCCACGTCCGTCAGTCCGGCCGAAGCCGCGGCACTCACGGCCGCCGCAGGATGCCCCTTCGTCACTGCTACGATGCGCACCGGTCCGATGCGGCCGGACCGTTCGAGTGCCCGCGCGATCCGCTCCTCGACCCGCGGCAGCGTCTCCTTCAGCCGTTCAGCGTACATGCGCGAAATTGTAGGACGCACGAGGGCAAAGATCAATCAGAACGGATAGCTCAGAAAAAAGGGAGACCGGCCCTTCGACCGGTCTCCCTCTCCACTGCCGGGCCGCTCGTGCCCCGACGTATGGCTACTTCGCCGTGAACACGATCGGAATTTCGACCCACACCTGAACCTTCTTGTCGCGGTTCAGCGCGGGCGAGAACTGCATCTGCTGCGCAACCGCAATCGCGGCGTCGTCCAGCGCCGGGTAGCCGCTGGACTGCGACAGGAGGGTTCTCAGCACGCGGCCGTTCTCGTCAATGAAGAAGTGAACGGTCGGGCTGCCGCCAATACCCGCATCCCGCAGCAGCGGCGGATAGTTGCGAACCAGTGCGCGCTGCACATCGGCGCGGTTCTGCAGCTCCGGACGGACCGTCATCGGCGTGAACGTCGGTGCAGCCGACAGGTCTGCATCGCCGGCCGATGAACTCGGCGGCGGCGGCAGGTTCTCGATCGGATTCGCATCGAACGTCGTCGGCGCGATCGTGATGTCCTCGCTGATGTCAGCCGCGCTTATGACCGGCGTGGCCGGACGCGCAATCTGCTCCGGCGGCGGCGGGATCTTGATATCGTCCGGGATGTCGATCGCTTCCATCTCGCTGACCATCCGCTCGTCGACGGCAGCGGACATGGTCGGGAAGACCGCGAATAGCACGATGTGGAAGATGGCCGCGCCGGCGATAGAGTACCAGAACCAGTCGCCGAAACCGCGCTTGAAACGGTCGTTCGCGGTATCGTATGTGGCAGATCTTGGATCCATTCCTACCTCCGTTCGCGAGTCACCCGCTGTTCCAGGTTCGTGTAAAACGATACACGAACCGCGCCAGCGGCCTGGAGTTCCTTCAGAATCTGGTCGATCTGGTTGTATGCCACGTCACGATCGGAGCGCAGCATGACCACCATCGCCGTGTTCTCGGCGTACATCGGTGCGATCACATTCGACACCTGCTCTGTCGCGTAGAGCTGGTCGTTGATGTAGATCGCACCGTCCGACTCGATGTACACATGCAGAATGTCCTTGCGCGGCTGTTCCAGCTTCTCCGTCGCCTCGGCGTCGGGAAACACCACGTCGCGGTCCTCTTCCTTGCGGAACGTCGTCGTCACCATGAAGAAGATCAGCAACAGGAACGCCATGTCCGCCAGCGACGACGATGGAATCTCGCTCGCCGCCTTCGACTTCCGCTTCAGCCCGGCCTTGCTCATCATGAGTGCATTACTCCAGGATCTGAAGCGATATCTTGTCCGCGCCGGCCACCTGCAGCTGGTCCAGCACGTCCACCATGAACCGGTACGGTGCGTTCGGCGCCGTGCGCACGGCCGCGATCAGGTTCGGGTTGTTCGCCAGCTCCTGGCGCCAGATCGCACTGATCTGGCTCGCCCGCACACCCGACTGAATCTGCGGGTTCTCGCCCCGCTGGATGTTCACGAGCCCGTCCGGCTGCACCATGAGGAACAGAATGTTCTTCGGCGGCACCTCGACCTCGTTTTCCGCCTCTGGCAGCACGATGCTGAGACCGCGCTCCTCGTCGAATACGGTCGTGACGAGGAAGAAGACGAGGAGCAGAAACGCGATGTCGGCCATCGATGACGTCGGGATATCACCCGTCGGCCGATTCTTTTTCTTCATCAGAGCCATGAAATCTCTCTCTCGTGCGCGTTCTGCCGTTGATTATGGCTGGTGATCGGAATCGGACGCGGCACCGCGATCGGGCGTGCCCATGCCCTCAACGGAGTCCGTGGCCGGGCGGGGGCTGTGTCTGGGTACACCGGCGGCGCTCGAGAGTGCCGCTGCGCCGCCCCCCGTGCGCTCGAGGTCCCACGCCATGTTCAGCAGGTGGGATGTGCCCTCCTCCATCTCCATGATCAGAATATCGATCCGGGTGACGAAGAAGTTGTAGGCGACGTTGACCGGCACGGCGATGATGAGTCCGGTCGCGGTGGTGATCAGGGCGATCTTGATGCCGCTCGCCACGAGGGCGGCGTCGACCTGACCGGCCTCGGCGATGGCACCGAAGGCGGAGATCATGCCGGCGACGGTTCCGAGGAACCCGAGGAGCGGGGCGACGTTGGCGATTGTGGCGAGCACGGCGAGGCCGCGTTCGAGGAAGCCGAGTTCGATGATGCCCGTGGTCTGAACCGCCTTCTCAATGTCGGCGCCGCTCTGCCGGTCGCGTACGCGGCGCAGTCCGGAATAGAGGATGGCTGCGACGGGCCCGGGCGTATCGGCGGCCACCTGGATCGCCTGGTCGATCTTGCCGCCTCGCGCCAGGGCCTCGACGCGCTCGAGGACCTCGGAGGAGCGCCGGTGCGCCGCCCACAGGATGTACGCCTTGGCGATGATGACCCCGAGCGCGAACAGTGAGCACAGCAGGAGCGGATACATCCACGCGCCACCGTCGTAGAGCAGCGTCAGAAGATCGTAGGATACGCCAGTGCCTGACTCTTCCAAGAGAACACTCCGCGCAGCAGGAAAACCGCAGAACCACAGGACCAGGGAATAACCAAAAATGTATTCGGCACCGCAGCGAGTGTCAACGTCGCGTGCCTCACCCGTCGTCCCCGGTCGCCAGGGTATCGATCGAACCTCCCGCCAGCGCCGTCCGCACCGTCGCCAGCGTGACGTTTCGCGAGAGACGCCCGCGGTAGGCCATCGAGATCTGCGACGTCTCCTCGCTCACCACGATGATGAGCGAATCCGTCTCCTCCGACAGCCCCAGCGCCGCCCGGTGCCGGGTGCCCAGACTGCGGTCGGCGACCGGGAACTGGGTGAGCGGCAGGATGACGCCGGCGGCGATGATCGTGTCACCCTCGACGAGCACGGCCCCGTCATGCAGCGGGCCGTAGGGTGCGAAGAGGCTGACGAGCAGGTCGGCGCCGACCCGGGCGTGGATGCGCGTGCCCGTCTCTGCATATTCTTCCAGTCCGACATCGCGTTGAATGGCGACGATACCGCCGATCTTCGCGCGTGCCAGACGATCGACCGCCTCGACCAGTTCCTCGACGACCTCGCGCTCCTCCAACCGGTTGAAGAAGCGGATCATGCGGCTCTGGCCGAGCCGGGCAAGCGCGGCCCGCAATTCGGGGTGGAAGACGATGATGGCCGCGATGACACCGTAATCGAAGAGCTGCTCGAGGATGTGTGCGATCAGCTCGAGATTGACGAGCTCGGCGATGAAGTACGTCATCGCGAGGACGAGCAGGCCGACCAGCATCTGGATCGCGCGCGTGCGTGCCAGGAACCGGAGCACGTAATAGAAGGCGCTGGCGACGATCAGGATCTGCAGCAGGTCCAGCGGACCGGGCAGGAAGTTCAGGAGTGCGCTCATCCCGCGTGACCCCCGCCCCGGAGTGCGGCATGGGCGAAATCCAGTGCGCGGCGCAGCGCCGCGACGTCGTGAACGCGGAACAGGAGGGCGCCGTGGAGCAGGGCGATGACGCACGCAGCGATAGTGCCCTCCAGCCGGGCCTCGACCGGCAGCGTGGCGGCACCGGCCGCATCGCCGATGAAGCGCTTTCGCGACGGGCCCACGAGCACGGGGTATCCCAGGCCGGCAATGCGATCGAGCCCGGCAAGCAGCGCAAGCGAATGCTCCGTTCGCTTGGCGAAGCCGAGCCCGGGATCGAGGACTATCGCATCGCTGCCGATGCCTGCCGCACGCGCGCGCTCAACCGAGCCTCCGAGTTCGTGCAGCACGTCGGCAACGGGATCGGGACCGTATCCGGCGAGTTCGTAGCGTGCCATTCGGTCGACGTCGCCGCGCGAATGCATGAGGATGATTCCTGCGCCCGCGCGCGCTATTACCGCGGCGAGCGAAGGATCGATGCGCAGGCCGGAGACATCGTTGATGACATCGGCACCCGTATCAAGGGCGGCATGCGCCACGGAGGCCTTGACGGTGTCGACGGACAGCGCGACGTCCGGCCACTCCCGCCGCAGTGCCTCGACCACGGGAATCACTCGCCCGATCTCCTCGCCCGCCCCCACCGGCGCCGCGCCCGGGCGCGTCGATTCGCCGCCGATGTCGATCATGTCGGCGCCCGCCTCCAGCATAACGGCCGCATGCCGGACGGCGGCCGCCACGCTGTCGTGGCGGCCGCCGTCCCAGAATGAATCCGGCGTAACGTTCAGGATTCCGGCGATGACCGGCCGGTCGAGACGAATGGCGCCGCCCGCGGTACGCCACTCGTGCTGCAGGGCAGCGGGCGCAAGCGGCATCAGCGGTGGTTGTCCTGCTCGGAGTCTGCCGCCACCACGATACCGGTGGCCGGATCACGCTCCGCGTCCTCGGGCGCCGCCAGCGCCCCCTTCTCGCGCCGCAGCGAGTCAGCGAACTCGCGAGCCTGCTTCACGACCTTCGCCTCCGGCAGACTCTCCCCTGCGGCGAGAAGATCGATGTCCTCGCGATCGAGCGTTTCGCGCTCCAGCAGCGCTTCGGCGATCTCCTCGAGCAGCGGCGTGTTCTCCTCGAGCATTTTCATCGCGGTGATGTACGCCTCGTCCAGCAGGCGCTTCACCTCCGTGTCCACGCGTTCCGCGACGTTCTCCGAGATGGCGCGACGCTGTCCGAGTTCGCGGCCGAGGAAGACCTCGTGATCCTGCTCGCCGATGGCCATCGGTCCGATCGCCTCACTCATCCCGAACTGCGTCACCATCCGCCGCGCCAGCGCGGTCGCACGTTCAATGTCGTTGCCCGCGCCGGTCGTGATCTTGGCCGGACCGAAGATCATCTCCTCAGCCGCCCGTCCGCCGTACAGCATGGCGAGGCTGGCCAGGAGGTAGTCCTTCGAGTACGAGTGACGGTCCTCTTCCGGCAGAGACGCCGTGACGCCGAGTGCGCGGCCGCGCGGCACGATCGTGATCTTGTGCACGGGATCGAGGCCGGGCACACGCAGCGCAACGACAGCATGGCCTGCCTCGTGATAGGCCGTGAGCTTCCGCTCCGCATCCGAGAGCACCATGCTCCTGCGCTCCGCGCCGAGCATCACCTTGTCCTTCGCGTGCTCCAGGTCCTCCATGTAGACCTTGTCGTGATCGCGGCGCGCGGCGAGCAGCGCGCCCTCATTGACGAGGTTGGCCAGGTCGGCTCCGCTCATCCCGGGCGTGGCTTTCGCAAGCGAACGGACGTCGACATCCGTGCCGAGCGGGATGCGGCGCAGGTGCACGCGCAGGATCCCTTCCCTGCCCTTCACGTCCGGCGCATCCACCACGACCTGCCGGTCGAACCGGCCGGGCCGCAGCAGCGCGGGGTCCAGTACGTCGGGACGGTTCGTCGCCGCAAGCAGGATCACGCCTTCGTTGGACTCGAAGCCGTCCATCTCGACGAGCAGCTGGTTCAGCGTCTGCTCGCGCTCATCGTGGCCGCCGCCCAGGCCCGCCCCGCGATGCCGCCCGACGGCGTCGATCTCGTCAATGAAAATGATGCAGGGCGCGTGCTGCTTGCCCTGCTCGAAGAGGTCACGCACGCGGGATGCACCGACGCCGACGAAGATCTCGACGAAGTCCGAGCCGGACATGGAGAAGAACGGCCGGCCGGCCTCGCCGGCTACGGCGCGCGCGAGCAGCGTCTTGCCCGTTCCCGGCGGTCCGATCAGCAGCACGCCCTTCGGCAGGCGTCCGCCCAGACGACTGAACTTCTGCGGGTCCTTCAGGAACTCGATGATCTCCTGGAGTTCGTCCTTCGCCTCATCCGCGCCAGCGACATCGGCAAACGTCACCTTGGGCGTGTCGCCGGTCAGCAGTCGCGCCTTCGACTTGCCGAACTGGAACGCCTTCGAGCCGCCCGCCTGCATCCCGCGCAGCATGAAGATCCAGAGCCCGATAATCAGGATCCAGGGCAGGAACTGGAGCATCATGATCCAGAGATTCTGCTTCGGATCCGCGCCACGGATCGGGATGCCGCTGTCCTGGAGCGTCGCGAGGATCTCCTCGCTGTCGCGGATGGGCATCAGCGTCCAGAATTCGCTGTACTCCCGCTGGTCGATCGTGACCGGCCGACTCAGCCAGCCTTCCAGCCGCTTGCCGTCGATCACGGTCAGCGAGTCGATGGTGCCCGCCTCCAGCTGACGGACGAACTCGGGCATGTACGTGAGTTCCGTCGCCTGCTGTCGCTGCGGGTTGAACACCTGCGTGATGAGCGCGGCCGTCACGACGATCAGTATCCAGAACGAGGCCGTCCTGCCGAACCGGCCCCATTTGTTCGCTGTCGGATCCTTGTCCTTGTTCGGTTCCTGCATTCTTTATCCTCAGGCCTTCACGAGTCCTCAGAGACTCGCGATGAAAGGCAGATTTCTGTAGTTCTCGCTGTGATCGAGGCCGTACCCGATGAGAAACTCCTTCGGCGCATCGAATCCGACCCACCGCGCTTCCCGCGCGAGCGGGGGCGCAATTCGCTTGTGCAGCAGCGCACACAGTTCCAGGCTCCTGGCTCCCCGCTTCTCCAGCACGGGGATGAGCCTGTTGATCGTTGTGCCGCTGTCGATGATGTCCTCGACCAGCAGCACGTGACGGTCCGTGAGGCTCGCCTCCGGGTCATACACCATTCGCACCTCTCCGGTGCTGACGGTGCCGGAGCCGTAACTCGATGCGACGAGGAAATCCACGTGGATCGGACGCGCGATCTCGCGGGCGAGGTCAGCCAGGAAGATGAAGGAGCCCTTGAGCAGGCCCACCACCAGCAGATCCTCGCCTCGCGGGTAGTGCTCCGTGATCTCGCGGCCCATCTCGCGAACCCGGCGCGCAATGTCCTCCTGCGTATAAACGATGCGGCGAACGTTCTGCCCGCCCGTCCGCTCATGAACATCAACCGGTATCGCCATCCATCACCGTAATCTCGAGGGCGGAGCCCGCCGCGTCGACAGGGGCAGCGCTGGAACGGGCGACACCCACGACCCACAGCACGGCGCCATCACTATCCGCCAGAACAGGCAGAGACGCACGCCTCCCCCGGCCGACGCGCCGCTCCTGAAACAGACGCTTCAGCTTCTTGCTGCCGTACACGAAACGGATGCGGTCGCCCGCCTGCCACCCACGCAGCACGAGGGGGAACCGCAGTAAGGAGGGATCGAAACTCGCA
>JAGTUV010000023.1 GCA_018224305.1 Gemmatimonadota bacterium | reverse complement strand
CCCGGCCCGCGTGCCCGCCGTGGCCGCCGCCTCGGCCCGCATGCCCGCCCAGCAGCGCCGCTCCCGTGCGCTCCGCCAACTCGAGCGCGCCCGTGCTGTGATCCGGATGGTCGTGAGTGACGATGATCACGGCACGCTTCGCCTCCGCGGCGATCCCTGCGAGCGTATCGAGATGCGCCGGATCGGCCGATCCGGGGTCGATGATGGCCACCGTGCTACGCCCCACGACGTACGTGATCGTCCCCTCCTGCGTCATCGGTGACGCATTCGGCGCCAGAAACGAGCGTGGCCTCAGTTGCATCAGGAATCCTCGGCGCAGATGCGGGCGGCGCGGACGACTTCGACGCATCGCCCGTCGCATTATACCGCTTGTCTCCAGCACCGGCACGTGGCGGGCCGCAAGCCCATGCACCGAATGCAGGGCCACAGCACCACCGGCACTGGCAGTCGCCGTGCCATCGTGCGCGACGGGATGCTCACACCTGCTGCTGCGCCGACCTTCACATCCGAGCGAGGTGCTACGGGCGCAGCAGGCGCGCCTGGCCGGCGGGTGCCCGGACACGGGAAACGCCCCAGGCCCGGGGGTCTGCCCACATGGTTTGGGAGTTTGCCTTGGCAGAGGCGGTAAACGCCCCACAATCAATCGAGGGTCGATGTTGGTTGGGGCGTTGCCCGCGCAACACGCGGGAAACGCCCCAACGTTCGTCCTGGCGCCCGACGAATGTGCGGCCTTCGGCGGACGCCCCGCGGTCGAAGGGCTGCCACCCGCGACGGTGCCGGACCTTTACCTGCGTTCCGCCATGAATACTTCGGCGAGCTTGTCGGCAATCATCTCGACCGCCTCCTGGTCGGCGCGCATGAAGGCGTCCTTCGTGCGCGCGTCGATATCGATCTGACCGAAGATCTCGTCGCCCGCACGGATCAGGATCACCATCTCGGCCTTCGTCTTCGGGCTGCAGGCGAGGTAGTTGTCGATCTGCGTGACGTCGCCGACGTTCTGGTTCGCCTTCTCGGCGACCGCCGTGCCGCAGACTCCCTTGCCGACCTCGATTCGCGCGTGCTCGGTAGACGAGCCCATGTAGTTGTGGAGCCAGAGGATCTGCTCCTCGGCGTTCAGGAGATAGACCCCGACGAAATTGTAGTCGACGTCGCCCGCCTTGAGCTGCTTGACGGACTCGCGCAGGATCGCGTCGGAGAGGTATCCCTCGTCACGCATCTCCTGGATCCGCTTGATCAGCTTTGCTGCATCCACCATTACTGAATTCCCTTACTGACTGTCTCGACCGGCCCCGCGCCGGCGCATCTCGCCGGCTGCCACGTTTGGCCGATCACGGCTGCGGCTCGTGTGCCGGCGCTGTCCACGCCAGCAGCCACTGCCACTCTTCCCGGCGCCGCGCCGGGTCCGTCAACTCATACAGTGCCTCGATCCGACGCCCCACATCGTCTTCGCGGAACAGCCACAGGTGAAACTGCGGCACCGCCGCCTGCGTCCCGCCCAGCCAGCGCGCAACGTTCTCCACGCGCTGAATGTGGACGCTCGCCCCCGCGTGCTGCGCCTGCTTTTCGACCACTGCGCGATACTGGCGCCAGTCACCCTCGGTCGGCGAGATCAGCCGCCACTCCAGCTGATCGCGCGGCAGTTCCCGGGCGGGATCCTCCTCCGCCGGCCCGAAGATCGTGTCCAGCCGGGGCATGAGTACCGCACGTCGCACGCCGGCCGACAGGCACTCGCACCATACTACCGCGCGGCCGAGGTACAGGTCCCATGGGATCTGGATCGGCACCGTCATTGCCGGCGGCCCGCCATTTCCGCTGCGTCACCGGACGCGCCCGGACCTGGTCCGCCACGTTGCGCAACGTCCCCTTTGCCGTGCCCCTGCACCGCGTCCCCGCCGCTCCCCGGCGCGATGTCTCCTTCGATCAGCACTGCGCGCACCGGTGAACTGTCCGATTCCACCAGCCTTAGCGGCAGCGCGATCAGCGTGTATTCGCCGGGCTCCACATCCGTGAGCACCACGTTCTCGAGGATCGCGACGCGGCCTGCGGCGAAGACGTGGTGCACGTCGAGCGTCTTCGAGTCCACCGGGTCCACCGACGGCGCGTCCGTGCCGACCAGCCGCACACCCGCGCTGGCGAGCTGTCTCGCCAGATCCGGCGCGATGTGCGCGAAGCGGTCCGGGAACGTCCCGGCATCGACCGTCGCGCGCGTGCGGAACAGTACCCTCTGCGCAGCGTGCAGATCGATGTCCGCCACTTCATTCACGGACACTTCGCCGACGCCCGCGACGTCCACTACGATGCACCGTCCGACATACGCGTCGAGCGGCATCCGTGCCGCGGTCTCGCCGTCGCGCGTGACGTGCAGGAAGCCGTCGATGTGCGTGCCGGCGTGAGCCGACGTGGTGAGCGCGGCAACATTGACCGCATCGCCGCGATCCATGTGCATCGTCCACGCAATTTCGACCGCGCGATCGCCCGGCCAGGTGGCCGTGCGGGTACCCAGCGGCTGTGAGATGTCGTGGATGCGCATGAGGCGGTGGAAGATAGCGGAGGCGCAGCGCACCGGCCACCCGCACCCTGACCGGACCGCGCTCGCACCGGGCCGCGCTCGCACCGGTCGCACTAAT
>JAGTUV010000022.1 GCA_018224305.1 Gemmatimonadota bacterium | reverse complement strand
GCACGCCGCCAGCGTTCGTCCTGAGCCAGGATCAAACTCTCCAATAGAAAGTCCGAACAGCTCTCTACGAACGCCTACGTTACAAACTCGACTGCGCGTTGAGCAGTCTGTAGACATTCGGAATCTATACCTTTGTCTGTATCCCTGCGTCCCTCGCTTGCGCGCTGAACGCGTCTCACCGGAAGGTATACCGGTGATCGGGACCCACACGGATGTTCGTACGAACCCTGATTGTCAAAAAGCGATATTTCGGGCGGCGCAGAATTTCGCGCCGAGCATTCAAACCTAACCGACTTCCGCCGGCTCGTCAACCCCGCTGGGGGCCTCAAAACCGGGGGTTACGGCGGACCCTGAATATAACGGTATGCGGCGCCGGATCAAGCGGCTGCCGGCCTTTCGCGCGTCTGGATCCGGCCCTCGCGCGGACCCGCGATCCTGCCGGCAACAGACGCGCCCGCGAGTGTGATGTCGCGGGCGCGAAGGTCATGGCGAAACGAACGTGCGGCGGCCGGGGCTACTCCTCTTCCTCATCCTCTTCGGCGTCGTCTTCCCAGTCCTCGTCGTCTTCCCAGTCCTCGTCGTCGTCCCAGTCCTCGTCGTCGTCCCAGTCCTCGTCGTCGTCCCAGTCTTCGTCGTCGTCGAAGTCGTCATCGACATCATCCTCTTCCGCGTCATCGTCGTCGAGGCCGAGGATATCGAGGTCTGCCCGCCAGCCGGGAAGCCGGCGCAGTTCCAGCACGTCCGCCATTCGAGATCTCCTTAACACAGGGCGGTTTGCTACACACGAGGCAGCGCGCACTACCGGGTGTACACCCCCTCGGACGGGCCAAGGTACACCGGGATGACGGGCTGTCAAGAGGGTTGATTCCCCTCACCCGACGCGCGATGCCTTCTTCCGTTCGTGGAGCTTCAGAAACCGCTTCCGGAGACGGATCGCCGCGGGCGTCACCTCGACCAGCTCATCGTCGCCGATGAACTCGAGCGCGCTCTCGAGCGTGATCTGCTTCGGCGTCTCCAGGAGGATCGCGTCAGCAGCGCCAGCCGCGCGGATATTCGTCAGTTTCTTGCCCTTCGTGACATTCACCTCGAGGTCGCCGGGGCGAGCGTTTTCGCCGACGATCATCCCCTCGTACACGGGCACGCCCGGTCCGATGAACAGCGCACCGCGCTCCTGGAGGTTCCACAGCGAGAATGCGACGCTGGTGCCGTCCGCCATGCTCACCATGACGCCGCGGTCACGGCTGCGGATCGTGCCTGCCCACGGGCCATACCCGTTGAAGCGGTGGTGCAGCACGCCCTCACCCCGGGTATCCGTCAGGAACTCGCTGCGGTAGCCGAACAGCCCGCGCGCCGGCATGCGGTACACGATGCGTGTGAGACCGGAGCCCTCGCCCTGGCCGGAGCTGCGCATCTCGAGCATCTCGCCGCGCCGGCTGCCCAGCACCTCGATGACCACGCCGACATACGCCTCGGGCACGTCGATCACCACCTCCTCGTACGGCTCCAGCACCTCGCCGTCCGGGCCCTTCTTCGTGATGATGCGCGGACGCGAGACCGCGAACTCGTAGCCCTCGCGACGCATCGTCTCCATCAGAATGCCGAGATGCAGCTCACCGCGGCCGCTCACCGTATAGGTGTCCGGCGAGTTCGTGTCCTCGACGCGCAGTGCCACGTTGCGCTCCAGCTCCTTGTAGAGCCGGTCACGCAGCTGCCGGCTCGTCACGTACTTCCCGTCCCGGCCGGAGAACGGCGACATGTTGACGATGAAGTCGACGGAGATCGTCGGCTCCTCGACCGCGATACCCGCGAGCCGGTCAGGCCGGGCCAGATCGGTGATCGTCGCGCCGATCTCCACGCCCTCCAGGCCGGCCAGCGACACGATCTCGCCCGCACTCGCGCTCGGCACCTCGACCCGCTGCAATCCCTCGAACGCGAACAGCTTCGAGACCTTGCCCTGACGGTCCCCCTCATCCGGCGCGAATCCGATGACGTCATCATTGCGATGGGCGAGCAGCAGGATCGGATCACCCACCTTCACCGTACCGCGTTCGATGCGGCCGATCGCCATGCGGCCGAGGTACGGCGAGTGATCGATCGTCGACACCAGCATCTGAAACGGACCATGCGCGTCGCCCGGCGGTGCCGGCACCGTCTCCAGGATCGCCTCGAACAGCGGCGTCAGGTTGTCGCGGGGATCACCCAGGTGCTTGATGGCGTAGCCCTCACGCGCCGCCGCGTACAGGAACGGCGCATCCAGCTGCGCCTCGTCCGCCTCCAGCTCCATGAACAGTTCCAGAACCTCGTCATGAACGCGTTCCGGATCCGCGCCATCGCGATCGATCTTGTTGATCACCACGATCGGCTGCAGCCCGAGCGACAACGCCTTCCGCGTCACGAACCGCGTCTGCGGCATCGGCCCGTCGAACGCATCGACCAGAATCAGCACGCCATTGACCATCCGCAGGATCCGCTCGACCTCGCCCCCGAAGTCCGCGTGACCCGGCGTGTCGACGACGTTGATCTTGTGCTCGCGCCAGTGGATGGACGTGTTCTTCGACAGGATCGTGATACCCCGCTCCTTCTCGAGCGGGTTGGAGTCCATCACGCGGTCCTCTACTATCTGATTCTCACGAAAGGCGCCCGCCTGGCGGAGCATTTTGTCCACGAGCGTAGTCTTGCCGTGGTCCACGTGAGCGATAATCGCAACGTTTCTAATCATATCGGCTCGAAGTCGGGGTTCGGGTACAGCCTTGTAATATAGCCGCGACGGGGGACTTCAGGGAGGGGCGGGAACGGCGGGTAGTGGGTCAGTCAAAGTGACCCACTACCGAACGGCGGTGTCAGGTTGTCATGGGCATTGGGTACGGGCAGGGGCATGTGGAAGGCGCACGCACACGTTTACGGGCAGAGGCAGAGGCAGCCCGCGTTCGTCGCTGTTCGTCCGGCTGGCCGGTATAAGCCGGGGCAGGGTCGCTACCGCGGAGGCGGGTTTCACGGACCTCGCTCGCCCCCTTCCCCTTCCCCTTCCTCCGCGCAGCCGACCCTCCCCCGGAAGAGACGACGAACGGGAAGGTCACAGGGAACGTCGGCTGCCCGTGCACGTGCCCGTAAACGTGTGCGTGCGCCTTCCACATGCACGTGCACGTGCCCCTGCCCGTTGCCCCTTATCCGTCCGTTGAAGTCCCCTTCCTCTCGAGGGGAACGATCGCAGTATGCTCCACCTGAATCGTCACATGACTGATCCCGAATTGTGTGTGCATGGTATCGTGCACCGCCCCGATGGTCTCCTGGTGGCGGGCCGGATCCCTGATGATGGTGTGGCCGCTCATGGCGAGGTACCCGCTGGTGAGAGTCCAGACGTGCAGATCGTGGACTTCCTCGACGCCGGGTATGCGGCGTATCGCGGCATCGACGGCGCTCATGTCGATGTGACGCGGCACAGCCTCGAGCAGCACATCGACGGACTCGCGCACGAGACGCCAGGCACCGACGAGGATGAGCAGTGCGACGATGACGGAGATGATGGCGTCGGCGGGCATCCAGCCGGTGGCGAGGATGACGAGCGCGGCGGCGATGGCGCCGACGGAGCCGAGCAGATCGCCGAGCACGTGGAGGTATGCGCCGCGCAGGTTGAGGTTGTGGGTGGAGGAGGAATGCAGCAGCAGCGCGGCGATGATGTTGACGATGAGTCCGCCCGCGGCGACGGTCAGCATCAGCACGCCCGCAACGTCCTGTGGTTGGCGGAATCGTTCCCAGGCCTGCCACAGGATGATGAGGGAGATGACGATGAGGGTGGCACCGTTGATGAGAGCGGCGAGGATCTCGATGCGCATGTAGCCGTACGTCTTCGCCGGCGTGGCGGGCCGGCGTGAGAACCAGAGTGCGAAGGCGGTGAGACTGAGCGCGGCCACGTCGCTCAGCATGTGGCCGGCGTCGGCCATCAGCGCGAGTGAATTCGCGAGCCAGCCACCGACGAACTCGACGACCATGAACACGGCGGTGATGGTGAGCACGAACATGAGCCTGCGCCGGCCCAGCTCGCGGTAATGATCATGGTGAGAGTGGTCGTGCCCATGATCATGGTCATCCCCGTGATCATGGTCATGCCCGTGGGTGTGCTCATGGCCATGGGCGTGATGGCCATGGGCGGAGCCGACGTCGGGGTGGTCGTGCATGTCGGAGGAGCGGCTGTCCTTCATCAGCGGGTATCTGGCGGCGTCGGGACGAAGCGCGCTGCGCGGTCGAGGCGCCAGGTCCACGTGCCGTCCATGGCGAATGTGCGGGGCGGCAGCGTCAGTTCACCGCCCGCCGTCGTGCGTGCGACGAGGATGAGTGGCTCGCCCGCGGGCACGGGTGCCATCT
This sequence comes from Gemmatimonadota bacterium, assembly GCA_018224305.1. Lineage (GTDB taxonomy): Bacteria > Gemmatimonadota > Gemmatimonadetes > Longimicrobiales > RSA9 > SH-MAG3. Next base: position 10,124 of record JAGTUV010000022.1, on the reverse strand, counting down.
CGGCGCGGGTCACGGCAGCGATGCGGCCGATGTCCACCTGCCCGCCGCTGTGGCCGGCGATGCGGTAGGATACCGTGAGAGCGTACGGGGTCTGATTGTCGACGTGCAGTGTGGCGAGCGCAGCGCGTGCGCGCTGCGGATCGGGGTCCGGTTCCGGCGGCGCTGCACTGCTGCGGTAGCAGCCGCTGCATGCGACGAGCGCCGCGACGCACGCGGTCAGGGCAGTGCCGCCCATGGTCAGGCAAGCCGCTGGAGGAACTGCGCCACCTCATCGGGTGACCGGAGGCAGGCCTGTGCAATGGACTCGTGCTGGGGCGGGTCACCCACCACGATCGAGCAGTCCGTGTCACCGAGTACGCGGAACGCATCTTCGTCGGTGCGGTCATCGCCGATGAAGACGGCAGGTGCACGGCCGAATCTCTGCTCGAGTGTATCGCGCAGAAAACGGAAGGCGCGGCCCTTGTGCCAGTCCACATCGGGGCGGATCTCGACGACCTTCTTGCCATCGGTCAGGCGGATACCGCTGTGCTCCCGCGCGCAGGCGCGCACGATTTCGCGCACGCGGCGTTCTTCCGCTTCTTCCTCGACGAGTCTGAAATGAACGGAGAGCGTGAGCGTCTTGTCTTCCACGATGACACCGTCGATGCTGCGGAGCGCCTGTTCGAGTTCGCGCGCGAGTCTCTGAAGTGTGGCACGAGTTGCGTCGGCCTCTTCGTGCATTCGGTGCACGTCCGGACCGTCGATCTCGAGGCCGTGATTGCCCGCGTAGTAGATACCGTCCAGGACCACACGGCTGCGAAGATCGGCGAGTGAGCGACCGCTCACCAGTGCGATGTGCGTGTCGCCGCGCTGTGCGATGGCGCCGAGCGCAGCGCGCGCGGCCGGCAGCACCGCCACGAGTTCGGGACGCGGCACGATAGGCGCAAGCGTCCCGTCGAAGTCGAGGCCGAGGAGCAGCGATCCCGCCTCACAGCGGGCCGCGTTCAGCACTTCGATCCGGTTCAGCGCGTTGGGGGGCATCGTACTCCGTCGCGGGTGGATCCGTGTGCCCAGATTAGCCCACCGCACGGGGTGTGGCAAACTCGGTTGCAGCGTTCCGGACGGTCCGCTACACTTCCATGGTGCACAGGCCTGCCATTAAACCACAACAGGTTACGGCATAATGAACTCCGCGCGAATCGCCCTGCTCGCGGCGGCCGCCGCGTTGGCGCTGCCGTCATGCGACGGATCACGCCAGGCAGTCGGTACCGCCACCAGCATCATCGTGCTGACGACCGATTCCGTCTGGGCGGCCATTGGCGACAGCGTCATGACTGCCCTCGAGCCGCGCGTCTACACGGTGCGCAGCGAGCGCACGTTCGAGGTCACGCAGATCTCGCCGAGCAATCCGGACTGGCAGGAACTGCGCGAGTTCCGTCAGGTCCTTGCCATCGGCGCTCCCGAAGACGCGTGGGTGGAGCCCATCCTCGCGCGGGCAAACGCCCAGGCGGGGGGCGGTCAGCCGCAGGTCGTGACGACCCGGGATGTGTGGGCCCGCAACCAGCAGGTGACGGCGATCGCCGTTCCCGCGGCGGGTGCCGATGACGCCGCGCTGGGCCAGGTCGGACGCGTCGGCGAGGTGATCGACAGCCTGTTCCGCATCTACGTAGTGCAGCGCATGTATACCAGCGGCCCGGACACGGCGCTCAGCCGTGCACTCCGCGAGACTCACGGCTTCGCAATGCTGTTGCCGAACGTGTATTCGCCGCTGGAGCGCACCGGCGACGTACTGCTGTTCCAGAACAACACGACGGTCGGCGGTGATCTGGCGCGATCCGTTCTCGTCACATGGCGCGACGAGGTCGCAGCGCCGTCGCTCGAAGCCGCGCTCACATGGCGTGACAGCGTGGGCGGCCAGCTGTACAATCCGCCGCAGCACACACTGCGGGATTCCGTCAGCGCCACGCGCCTGACGATTGCGGGCGGCGACGGCATCGAGATACAGGGCGCCTGGGAGGGAACCGATCCGGCATGGCCAATGGGCGGCTTCTTCATCACCCGGATGGTCACGTGCCAGCAGCAGAACCGGACGTACCTGCTCGACACCTGGCTCTACGCGCCCGGTCCCCGTCGCTCGAAGTACGAGTACATGATTCAGCTTCAGACCATTCTGGGCACATTCGAATGCGCCTGACGGCGCATTTGGTAGAGGGATGGGGAGTGGGTGTGTTATGGGGGGTGGGAGTGGGAGTGGGAGTGGGCGTGTTTCGGTCGCCCGGGCCACTCCCGCTTCCACACCCATGCCCATTAACACTCCCGCTCCGACTCCCACAACCTGAGCATTAGATTGACCTTCGTACACCTGCATACTCACAGCGAGTTTTCGCTGCTCGACGGTGCGAACCGTCTGACCGACCTGGTCCGGCGCACGCAGGAGCTCGAGATGCCTGCGCTCGCGCTGACGGATCACGGCTGCATGTATGGTGCGTGGCAGTTCCACGAGGCCGCGCGCAAGGCGGGCGTGAAGCCGATCCTGGGGATGGAGGCGTACGTCGCGCCGGGCGATCGCCGCACGAAGAGTGCGGGTCGCGGCGAGGACGGACGCCCGGAGGACAAGTACTACCACCTGGTGCTGCTGGCGCGTGATCAGGAGGGTTATCGCAACCTGGTCCGCCTGACATCGATCGGCTATCTGGAAGGCTTCTACCACCGTCCTCGCATCGACCGCGAAGTGCTGGCGGAGTACTCGAAGGGATTGATCGTCACGTCAGCCTGCATGGCGGGCGAGGTTGCGCGGCATCTGGCGGCGGACAGGATGGACGCGGCGCGCGAGGCGGCCGCGTGGTACGCGAACGTGTTCGACGGACGGTATTACCTCGAGGTGCAGGCGCACGACACGCCGGGCCAGCGCGACCTGAATGATCGGGTGTTCAGGCTGGCGGACGAACTCGGCCTGCCGGTCGTCGCAACGAATGATTCGCACTTCCTGCGGGCCGAGGACCACGACACGCACGATGTGCTGCTGTGCATCGGCCTCGGCAAGGATCGCACGGATGAGAACCGCATGAAGTACGATGCGGGCCTGTACTTCAAGGCGCCCGACGAGATCGGTGCGCGCTTTCCGGACCGTCGCGACGTCATCGAGAACACGCTCGCCATCGCGGACAGCGTCGATGTGCAGTTCACGAAGCAGTACCACGTCCCGCAGTTCCCGATGCCGGCGGATGTCGCGTCGGAGGCGGAGCTGCTGCGGCGGCTGACGTACGAGAAGGCGCACGAACGGTTCGGCGACCCGCTGCCGGCCGGCTGGAAGGAGCGCATCGAGTACGAGCTGGGCGTCATCTCGAACGACAAGGCGGATTACGCCGGCTACTTCCTGATCACACAGGACTTCATCAACTGGGCGAAGGACCGCGACATCCCGGTGGGCCCCGGACGCGGCTCCGCGGCGGGCTCGATCGTCGCGTACATCACGGGTATCACGGATGTCGATCCGCTCGAGTTCGATCTGCTGTTCGAGCGATTCCTGAATCCTGACCGCGTGTCGATGCCCGACATCGACATCGACTTCTGCTACGAGCGTCGCGGCGAAGTCATCGAGTACGTGCGCGAGAAGTACGGCAGGGATTCGGTCGGCCAGATCATCACGTTCGGCACAATGAAGTCGCGGGCGGTCATCCGCGATGTCGGCCGTGTGCTTGGCTTCGAGCCCGCGGAGACGGACCGCATTGCCAAGCTGATCCCGAACGCACCGAACAACTCGCTGACGGTCGCCGAGGCGGCGGAGAAGGTGAGCGAGCTGCGGGCAATGATCGAGGCCGACGAGCGCGTGGCCCGGCTCATGGAGTATGCGAAGGGTCTGGAGGGTCTGTCGCGACACGCGAGCGTGCATGCCGCCGGTGTGGTGATCGCACCGGGCCCGCTGCACGAGTACGTGCCCGTGTGCACGCAGTCCACGCGCGGCAGCGGCAGCAGCGATGACGAGACGGTGATCGTCACGCAGTGGGACATGAACGCGCTCGAGCAGGCGGGCATGCTGAAGATGGACTTCCTCGGACTGAAGACGCTGACGGTCATCTTCGATGCGGTGCAGGCCATCAGGAAGCGTCACGGCGCGCTGAAGCACCCGAAGACGGGCGTCGAGTACGCGCGGATGGAAGACGTGCCGCTCGACGACCCCGCCGTCTACGAGATGCTCGCTCGCGGCGGGACGACAGGCGTATTCCAGTTCGAGTCGTCGCTCGCGACGGATAAGTTGCGGGCAATGCGCTGCGACCGGTTCGAGGACCTGGTGGCGACGAACGCGCTGATCCGGCCGGGTCCGCTCGACAGCGGCATGACCGATGTCTACATCCGTCGCAAGATCGGCCGCGAGCCGGTGCGCTTCCCGCACCCGGACCTGGAGGAGGTACTGGCGCCGACGTACGGCGTGATCACGTACCAGGAGCAGGTGATGCGCATGGCGCAGGTGCTGGCAGGGTTCACGCTGGCGGAAGCGGACGTGCTGCGGAAGGCGGTCGGCAAGAAGGACATGGTGCTGATCCAGAAGGAGGTCGGCCGCTTCGTCGAGCGCGCGGTCGCGAAGGGTGTGGAGCAGCGGATTGCCGACGAGATCGCCGATCAGGTGACCACCTTTGGTCGCTACGGCTTCAACCGGTCGCACTCGGTCGCATATGCGCTGCTGAGCTATCAGACGGCCTGGCTGAAGCGGCACTATCCGGCCGAGTTCATGGCCGCGCTGCTGTCGTCCGTGGTCGACAAAACGGACGACGTGGTGGGATACATCGCGGAGTGCCGCGAGCTGGGCCGCTACGTGCCGGACCGCCCGCACGGCGTCACGGTGCTGCCGCCGGACGTCAATGAGTCCGGCTGGAAGTTCACGCCGGTCGCGGGCGACGCCATCCGATTCGGACTGGGTGCGCTGCGCGGCCTCGGCGCGGGCGCGGTCGCATCCATCCTGACGAACCGCTCGGAGGGTGGGCCGTACCAGTCGCTGTTCGACCTGGCTGACCGGGTGGATCTGAAGCTGGCGGGCAAGCGGTCGCTCGAGGCGATGATCCTTGCGGGCGCGTGCGATCAGTTCACCGACCCGCCGGCGCACCGTGCGCAGCTGCTGGAGGGGCTGGATCACGTGGTGCGCGAGGCACAGCTGCGTCACGAGGAGCGCGCGAGCGGCCAGGTCTCGCTGTTCGACGTGGGCGGCCCGGCCGCAGGATCGGCCGAGCGGCCGGAGCCGGTGATGCCCGATGTGCCGCGCTGGACGGAGACGGAGAGGCTCACGCGCGAGAAGGAGATCCTGGGCTTCTTCATCAGCGGCCATCCGCTGGAGAAGTATCGCGACGAGGTGCGCGTGTACGAGCAGGTCAACACGAGCGCACTGAAGCAGTTCCGTGATCAGAAGGTGGAGTTGGCGTGCGTCGTCACGGGCATCAACCGGCAGATCTCGAAGAAGAACGGGTCGGAATGGGGCAAGCTGACCGTCGAGGACTTCCATGGGACGGCGTCGGTACTGGCGTTCGGCGACGTATGGGAGCAGTATCATGACCTGCTCCAGCAGGACGCGCCCGTCCTGCTCCGGGGCTCGGTATCGGGCCGCGACCGCGACGAGGAGGACCCGCCGATCTTCCTCGACAGCGTAGTCCCGCTCGCGCAGCTGCGCACGGGCGGAGCGCTCGCCATCGAGCTGGTCCTCACACAGGGCGCGCCGGAGGAAATGGTAGGCCGGGCGACGGAACTGCTGCAGGCCAATCCCGGCGCATCGCCGCTTTATGTGACAGTCCCGGGCGAAGGCCGGGCGACACGCGGACCGGCGGGGAATGGTGATGCAGCGGGCAATGGTGCGGCGCCTGACGTCGATGACGCCCGGAATGGTGGGGCCGCCCACGGCGTTGAGGCGGCGCATGGCGGGGGCGCTCCGAACGGTTCGAGTGTCGAGATGGTGAGGCTGCGCTCGCGTACCATCACGGTCATGCCGAGCGAGACGCTGCTCAACGATCTGCGCGAGCTGTTCGGCGGCGATCGCGTTCGACTGGTCCGCTCCTGAAGGAGGCAGAGGAGTTTTGAGTCTGCAACACGAAGACGCTGGTTACCTGTCGCGGCTGGAGGACCAGATCCGGCAGTTACGCGATGTCGCGGCGCAGCACGGCCTCGACGTCGAGGACGAGGTCCGTCTGCTCGAGGACAAGGCCGCGCGCCTGCGCGAGGAGTCGTACCACAATCTGAGTGCGGTGGAACGCGTCCAGATGGCGCGGCATCCGAAGCGGCCGTTCACGCTCGATTACATCGACCGCGCGTTCACGGACTTCGTCGAGCTGCACGGAGACCGCAGCTTCCGCAACGACGACGCGATCGTGTGCGGCTGGGCGCGGATCGAGGGGCGCTCCGTCATGGTCATGGGCCATCAGAAGGGCCGCGACATGAAGGAGAATCTGCGTCGCAATTTCGGCATGCCGCACCCCGAGGGCTATCGCAAGTCGCTGCGACTGATGCAGCAGGCGGAGAAGTTCGGACACCCGATCATCACGCTGATCGACACGCCCGGCGCCTACCCGGGTCTGGGCGCGGAAGAGCGAGGGCAGGCGGAAGCGATCGCGCGCAATCTGCGCGAGATGGCGCGGCTGCGTGTGCCCGTCATTGCGGTTGTCATCGGCGAGGGCGGCAGTGGAGGCGCGCTCGCGCTGGGCGTCGCCGATCGCGTGCTGATGCTGGAGAACTCCGTGTACAGCGTGATCTCGCCGGAAGGCTGTGCCGCCATCCTGTGGAAGACGGCCGGCGCCAAGGACAAGGCGGCCGAAGCGCTCAAGCTGACTGCCACCGACCTGGCGGCGCTGAACGTCATCGATGACATCGTGCCGGAACCGATGGGTGGCGCGCACACGGACTGGGACGCTACGGCGGGCGCACTGCGCGTCGCGCTCCTGCGACATCTGGCCGAGCTCGATGCTGTTTCGCCGGACGAGCGGCGCCAGCAGCGCTGGCGGAAGTTCGAGGCGATGGGTGAGTGGGTGGAAGCGTGAGCATGGAATGGTAGTGGGAGTGGGAGTGGGAAAGTTATAGGGGGTGGGCAAGGGAGTGGGAGTGGGGGGTGGGGAGGGCGTGGAATCTGCCCCTCTCCCCCACCCACTACCGCACCCCATAACACTCCCCCTCCCAATCCCACAACCATTCATTTAAGAGATAATCATGGCCTCAGTCGTCGAAGTCACGTTCAAGGGGAACCGGCGCGAGTACTACTCGTCGGAGCTTCCCATCATCGACCTTTCGGATTACGTCATTGTCGAAGCGGATCGTGGCGAGGATCTGGGGCGGGTGACGGCGGCGGGCGCAGTTGCGGAGCGGAAATGCTCCGGGTGCTCGACCGGCTGCGCCGCGCCGGTTCCGGGCAGGCGTATCACGCGCACAGCGCAGCCGGAAGAGGTGGATCGGGCGGTGTCCCTGCGTGCGGATGAGCCGCGCGTGCGGCGTATCGCGCGCGAGAAGGTGGCGCAGTACAACCTCAAGATGAAGGTCAGCGAAGCGGAATGGCAGTTCGACCGCAACAAGCTGACGATCTATTTCACGGCCGAGCGACGCGTGGACTTCCGCGAGCTGGTGCGGGACCTGGCGCGCACGTTCCGCACGCGCATCGAGCTGAAGCAGATCGGTGTGCGTGATGAAGCCGCACTGCTCGGCGGTGTCGGCCGCTGCGGCCGCGAGCTGTGCTGCTCGAGCTGGTTGCGCGAGCTGAAGCCCGTCAGTCTGCAGCTTGCGAAAGACCAGCGGCTCTCGCTCAACCCCGCCCAGATTTCCGGCTGCTGCGGCCGTCTCATGTGCTGCCTCACGTACGAACACGATGCCTATGTGCAGGCGCGCAAGCGGTTCCCGCGCGAGGGCAAGACCCTCGTCACGGCCGTCGGCAGCGAGAAGGTGATGGGCACCGACATCTGGCGCGACCGCGTGTTCCTCAGGGATGAGGATGGCAACCGTCGCGTTATACAACTCGACGAACTGAAGAAGGAAGTGGCGGAAGCGGGGGCGCGGGAGTGAGCGACGGCAAACGGTTCTACATCACGACCGCCATCGACTACGCGAACGGTGCGCCGCACATGGGTCACGCCATCGAGAAGATCGGTGCGGACGCCATGGCCCGTTACCACCGCCTGCGCGGTGAAGACGTGCACTTCCTCATGGGGATGGACGAGCACGGTCTGAAGGTGCTGCAGAGCGCCCATGCGGCCGGTGTCTCGCCGCAGGCGTGGGTCGATGACATTGCGCAGCAGTTCACCCATGTGTGGGACCGCCTCGGCATCAGCCATGATGACTTCGTCCGCACCACGCAGGCGCGGCACCGGCCGGCCGTAGAGGCGATGATCCGCCGCATCGCGGATGCGGAAGATCTGTATGTCGGTCGTTACGAGGGATGGTACTGCGTCGGGTGCGAGGCCTTCAAGCGTGATGATGAACTCGTGCGCGTGGACGGCGTCGACGCACCGCGCTGCCCTGTCCACCCGAAGCGGGAAGTGTCGTGGACAGAGGAAGAGAACTGGTTCTTTCGCCTGTCCGCCTATCAGGACCGTCTGCTCGAGCTGCTCAACGAGCGGCCCGGCTTCATCCAGCCCGAAGCACGGCTGAACGAGATCCGCAACGTCATCGAAGGCGGCCTCGAGGACATCTCGGTTTCCAGGTCGCGGCTGCCATGGGGCATCCCGTGGCCCGGCGATGAACAGCACACGGTCTACGTGTGGCTCGACGCGCTGACCAACTATCTCTCCGCAATCGGATTCCCCGACGAACGCTACCGCGATCACTGGCCGGCCGACGTCCACGTGGTCGGCAAGGACATCACCCGCTTCCATTGCATCTACTGGCCCGCTTTCCTGATGAGCGCGGACATCGAGCTGCCGCAATCCGTCTGGGCCCACGGCTTCGTGACGATCGGCGGCGGCAAGATGTCGAAGTCGGAAGGCGTGCACGTCGAACTGAACGAGGCGATCGACCGGCACGGCCCCGACGCGCTGCGCTATTTCCTGCTCCGCGAAATTCCGTGGAACAGCGACGGCGAGTTCTCGTATGACCGCTTCGACGAGCGCTACGCCTCCGAGCTGGCCGACAATTTCGGCAACCTCGCCAGCCGCTCGATCTCCATGATCGAACGGTACCGGGCCGGCCTGGTGCCGGCCGGCGAGCCGACCCGGCTCGATGAGGAGATTGTGGGCGCGCTCCTGCGTTATCGCGCGGCGATGGACGGGCAAATGCTGCACCAGGGGCTGGCCGTCGCCCTGATGCTGTCGTCCTCGGCGAACCAGTACGTCGACGCCCGCGCGCCCTGGACCCAGGCGAAGGATCCGGCCCTGGCAGCTGAGCTGGATACCACGCTGGCTGCGCTCGCCCGCTGCGTCGCAGCGCTCGGCACCCTGCTTCAGCCGTTCATGCCGGGGAAGATGGCCGAGGTGGCAGACCGGCTGGGCCTGGAGCGAATCGCCCCGCTCGACGAGGTGGCGACCCTCGACATGACCGGCAGAAGAGTGCATCGTGGTGAGATTCTTTTTCCGAAGGTGCGCTGATCGTGCGCAGTGCGGGCACGCCATCGGCTTCCCAACCACACCTGAACTTAAGGCACAAGTTATTGTGATTACGATAGATACGTCCGATGCCAGGCCCCGCTGCCCGATGCTGGCCTGCATCCTGCCCCTCGGTTCACTGCCCATGAGTGTCTCCGGGCCATGAACAACGCAACAGAATCGGCAGAGTGCAGCGTAGCACCCAGCAGCGAGGAAGCTGAGATGGCATCGCGTCAATGGACGGTCATGGTCGTGTCCGACGAGGATACAGGAATCCGGCAATTCCGCCTGTCGCGGGAGGCGCTGCGCATCCTGATCGCACTCGGCCTCTTCCTGATCGCCGGCCTGACCTCGCTGGCGACGGCGTTCCTGGTCGGTGCAGGCGCCGGCCGTGCAGATGCCCGTCTGGTAGCGAAGAATGAGATTCTGGAGCGCGAGCTCGAGGACATGACGGTGCGTCTGGATACGCTCGAAAGCTCGCTCGCGCATCTGACCAGCAAGGACGAGTACTACCGTCTGCTTGCAGGCCTGGAACCGCTCGACGACGATGTGCACCTGGCCGGCATCGGCGGACCGGACGGCGACGACCTGGAGTCGAACGATCTG
>JAGTUV010000021.1 GCA_018224305.1 Gemmatimonadota bacterium | reverse complement strand
CCGCCGGCCGCTTCGATCTTGGTGCGCGCGGCGGCGCTCACCTTGTGCGCCGTGATCGTGACCTTGCGCTCCAGTTCGCCGTCGGCGAGGACCTTGACCGGCCGGCCCTTGCCCAGATCGATCAGGCGGTGGTGGTGCAGCACTTCCGGCGTGATCTCCGTCTCCTCGAGTGCCGCAATGTCGTCGAGGTTGACGATCTCGTACTCGGTGCGGAACGGGTTGGTGAAGCCGCGCTTCGGCAACCGGCGCTGGATCGGCATCTGGCCGCCCTCGAACCATGCCGGAATGCCGTGGTGGCCCGTACGCGCCTTCTGGCCCTTGTGCCCCTTACCGGACGTCTTGCCCGTGCCGGAGCCCGGTCCGCGACCGAGCCGCTTCCGGTCCCGGTTCGCGCCTTCCGGACGCGGCAGATTGCTCAGATCCGACATCTCTATGCTTCTCCCTCCGCGATCTGCTGCACGTCCACCAGGTGCCGGACCTGGAAGAGCATACCGCGGATCGCGGGATTGTCCTCATGGACGATCGTCTGCTGATGCCTGCGGAAGCCGAGCGCCTCCATGGTCGCACGGTGCTTCGCCGGCCGGCCGCTCAGGCTGCGGATCTGCGTGATCTGCAGCAGCGCCCCCTGCTCCACCTTCTTTGCCTTAGCCACGGCGCGCCCCCAGTCCCAGCTCCTCGACCGAGATGCCGCGCTCGCGCGCTGCACGCTCCGGCGTCACGAGCTGCTCGAGGCCGTCCATCGTCGCGCGGGCAACATTGATCGGATTGTTCGAGCCCTGGCTCTTGGTAAGCACGTCCGTGATGCCGACCGCCTCGAGCACGGCGCGCACGGGACCACCCGCAATGACGCCCGTACCGGCACCGGCCGGCTTCAGCATCACCTTCGCGGCACCGTGACGGCCGATCACCTCGTGCGGCAGCGATCCGGAAATTACTGGCACTTTCGTCATTGCGCGACGAGCCTGCTCGAGGCCCTTGCGAATGGCCTCGGCCACTTCGTTCGCCTTGCCGAGTGCGATGCCTACGTGACCTGCACGGTCACCGACGGCAACGAGCGCCGTGAACGAGAAGCGACGGCCGCCCTTGACGACCTTCGCCACACGATTCACGAAGATCACCGTCTCCGCCATATCGGACTCGCGCTCGCGCGAGCGACGTCCACCGTCGCGCCCGCCGCCACCGCGTTCCTGGTTGCCGCCGGCTCGCGGCCCACTTGTCGAACTGCGCTGATTCTCCATCGTATCCGCCTCAGAACTCGAGGCCGCCCTCGCGGGCACCCTCGGCGAACGCGGCTACGCGTCCGTGGTACAGGTATCCGCCACGATCGAACACAATGCGTGTGATCCCGGCGGCCTTTGCCTTCTCGGCCAGCAGCTTGCCCGCGGCGCGGGCCAGTGCCGTCTTCGTTCCCTCGTCCGAGCCGCGGAGCTCCTCGAGCTCCTTCGCCTGCGTCGAGATCCCCAGCAGCACCTTCCCCGCCATGTCGTCGGTGATGTGCGCCTGGATATTCTTGTTCGACCGATGGAGTGCCAGACGCGGCCGCTCCGCAGTGCCCGCCACCTTGCGGCGCACACGACGATGACGACGCTTGAGCAGATCCTCCCGATCCCGGGTCTTTGTCCTGAGTGCCATTTATCGTCCTCCCGCTACTTCGCGCCGGTCTTGCCGGCCTTGCGCCGGACCTGCTCGCCCTGGTAACGGATTCCCTTGCCCTTGTAAGGTTCCGGCGGTCGAACCGACCGGATCTCCGCGGCCACCTGGCCGACCATCTCCTTGTCGATGCCCTCGACGACCACCGTCGTGGGGCCCGTCGTCGTCAGCGAGATCCCGGCCGGTTCCGGATACTCCACGATGTGCGAGTACCCGACGTTCAGGACCAGCGCCTTGCCCTTCTTCTCCGCGCGGTAGCCGACGCCGACGATCTCCAGCGTCTTGCGATACCCCGTCGTGACGCCCTCCACCATGTTCGCGACCAGCGCCCGCGTGAGGCCGTGCAGCGCACGGTGCTCCTTCGAATCGCTCGGCCGCTTCACCAGCAGCTGGCCATCCTCCTGCTCCAGTCCAATCTCCGGCCGGATCTGCCGCTGCAGCTCTCCCTTGGGTCCCTTCACCTTCACGCTCGCACCATCGATCGTGATCGTGACATCGCCCGGCACCGGGATCGGCTTCTTGCCGATTCGTGACATTGCTTCCTCCCTACCAGACCAACGCCATGAGTTCGCCGCCCACCTTGTGGGAGCGAGCCTGGCGGTCCGTCATCATGCCCTTCGATGTCGACACGATCGCGAGCCCCAGACCGTTGCGGATGCGCGGCATCTCATCCGCACGACGGTAAATGCGGCGGCCCGGACGCGACACCCGCTTCAGACTGCGGATGACGGGCTTGTCCTCGTAGTACTTCAGATACAGGCGCAGCACCCCGTGGCGGCCATCATCCAGGACCTTGAAGTCGTGGATGAAATGGTTCTCCTTCAGGATCCGCGCGATCTCTTTCTTGAGCCTGGAAACCGGCAGGTCGACGCGCTTGTGCTTCGCCTGCGAGGCGTTGCGGATGCGTGTCAGCATGTCGGCGATCGGGTCGGTCATCATGTTACTTCAACGCTCCTATAGTATCCGGCTCTTTCATGGTCCGGACTTGTAGGAAAAACTCATTGGGAGGGGGAGTCGGAGTGGTAGTGGGAGCGATGGCCGGGAGCACCACACGCTCCCACTCCCACTCCCAGACCCTTCAACTATCCCAATCCCAATCCCACTACCCTGTCTGTTTACTACCAGCTAGCCTTGCGCACGCCCGGGATCTCCCCGTTGAGCGCCATCTCCCTGAAGCATATCCGGCACAGGCCGAATTTCCGGAGATATGCGCGCGGACGGCCGCAGCGCTTGCAGCGGTTGCTGTGCCGAACGGAGAACTTCGGCTTCCCCTTCAGCTTCTCGATCAGTGCCTTTCTTGCCATCCTTCAGTCGGCTCCCGTTTAGCTCGCGGCGCCGGCCAGCTCTTCGCCGCTGACCAGAACTGCGGTTTCGCCGCGGAAGGGCATGCCCATTTCCCGCAGCAACGCGTACGCCTCATCATCCTTGTCCGTCGTCGTCACGATGATGATGTCCATCCCGTGCACCTGTGTGACCTTGTCGTAATCGATCTCCGGGAAGATCAATTGTTCCTTCACCCCGAGCGAGTAGTTACCGCGGCCATCGAACGAACGGGTCGGCACGCCACGGAAGTCACGCACGCGCGGCAGGGACACGTTGATCAGGCGATCGAAGAACTCGTACATCCGTG
>JAGTUV010000020.1 GCA_018224305.1 Gemmatimonadota bacterium | reverse complement strand
TTCGGGACGCAGGGGTCGCAGGTTCAAATCCTGTCTCCCCGACTGATAGTCGAGGCACGATCCGAAACAACCGGCGCACGCGGCACCGTCGCGTGCGTTTCCGTCTGGAGGCGTAGTCTAACTGGTAAGGCAGCTGATTCGAAATCAGCCGGGTTTGCGCCCTTGGGGGTTCGAGTCCCTCCGCCTCCGCTGAAGTTTTCAGACAATCCATCGAACCACAGTCTGTAAGAAAGGCTCCGTCAGCAGTTATGCTGGCGGGGCTTTCGACATCTCATGATTCGACCTGGCCCTTCGTGTCATCCCCTCGCATTCGTGGCACGCAGATCCGGCAACCCGGTATCGCACTCTCTCCGCGGCGTGCGGCGATGGGTCCACAGAGCCGATCGACGAGAATGCCGTGCCTGATACCCGGTGGACGCTGCCGCGGAGATTGCGCTCGGAACAACCGCGCGGCTCGCGCCCGCACTGCAATCAGTCAGATGTATCCGCTTCGTCCTTTACGACCGGACCGCGCTCGGAGTCCACGCGCGCGTGCTGGAAAAGATTGCGTCCGAACAGTATTGGGGCCACTCAACAGATGGCCATCGTTCACATACCGTCTCGCACAACGATCGGCACCGATGCTTCCGTCGTCTCCCATCGGATCCGCAGCATGGCGCCGTCCGCCGTCTGCTCCAGTACCATGGTGAGTGGCTCCACGTGCTGCGGCAGCGATCGCACGCTCATGCGCGCGCGCCCGACGTCCTGCGCGGGGTCCGGTGACATCGCCGCGGCCATTCCGGTCATGCGGCTGACACCGAGTTCCCATTGATCGCGGCCGGGCACGGCGTACAGTGAGTACGTGCCCGGTTCGACGTTGACATCACCCACGCGCACAGGCCGGTCCACAACGAGTTGTGTCGCATCATTGGCACCCAGCCGCCAGATCTGGCCGTACGGCACCAGGCCACCGAAGATTGTGCGCCCGCGCGCCGAGGGCTGACCGTAATCCACCATGATGGTTGCGCCCGCGGCTCGGGCACTTGCCGTGTCCCGGCCGGATAGCGGGCCGATCCCGGCACCGCGCGCGTCCCGCGCCGAGAACTCGCGCGCGAGTGCGTCGACATCCACCCACCCGACGCGCTCTACCGTGGTGCTCGTGCCTGCCTCCAGATAGATCAGGCCGCCTTCCCGCGTCAGACGCGCGCGCATGGTGGTCGCGCCGGCCGGGTTGACGAGCTCGAACAGGTCCGGGCCGATCCGGCGTACGCGAAACTCCTGCACGTTCCCACCCGCCAGCATGGGCACCACCGCCAGCGTGTCCCGCGCGCGCGACGCCTGCGCCAGGGCAATCGCCTGCGGCGCATAGAACCCGCTCGCCGTCGGGATCGCGCCGGTCGGCGTCACCGTTTCCGCGACACCCTGCGCGTTCAACAGCCGGGTAACCCGGCCATCGGCGCCGAACCGCACCGCATAGCGGCGCACCGTCGTCGTGGGCGAGCGCGTGACCGATACCGCATCCAGACCGTCCGCCGTACGCACCCACTGCTCGACTGCCAGCGTGTCGGTACCGAAGCGGACGATGACGGTGGCGCTGTCCGCGCGCTGCGCGTCGGCCGCCGGCGGCGCAAACACCGGCAGCAGACAGATGAGCGTACCTGTCAGAATCGGAGCGATCCGCATGAGTTCCTCTTTCAATCAATTGGAAACGGGCCGGCCTATGGTAAGTGTCTCTGCACCGGTCGGGCAATCACGCAGCATTCGACAACCTTCCACACGTGGCGGGCAACGGTTCGGCAACCTTCCACACGTGGCGGGCGAAGGCGGTCGGTGGATGGTTCGCCGCGCATGGCGCGGTAAATCCTCCACTCGACCGTGCTACGGCTGAGCCCGTGGAGAGTTGACATCGCATAGCGCGGTCAACTTTCCGCGGGCGCCGGTCGAGTCTGGCCAATGGAAGGTTCACGACAGTCGGACGCATGCACGCGATCCTGCCCCGGGATCGCGGTTCAATCAGGGACGCCGCTTCCCTGTATGCGGACCCGACATGCCTGCGTATGACCACGTACCTGTGAACTCGTCTCCAGCCAGTTCCATGATGATTGTCACCGGCCCATCCGGTGAATCGGCCGCCACCGTGACTTTCCGGTCGTCAACGGCGACCGAACGTATGGGCAATGACGGCGAAACGTTCGTCGCGATGGTCCCTGTGTAACCGCTCGCACCCTGCGTAATCGTGATGGTCCCGGCCACGGCGGTACCCTCGATGGTCGTCGTGAAGTCGTACACGCCGACGGGGTTCAGTGCGGCCGGGGCAACTGGCGTCACCTGCGCGCTAGCGCACGCGCCGGCGATGAAGCAGAGAGCGAGAGTCATCGTCAACTTCATCTGATCTCCTGGCTGGGGTGATCAGCAAGGATACAGCCGGCGAACGCACGCGGGGTAGTGCAATCGGTGTCCGTCGGTGTCCGTCGGTGTCCGTCGGTGGTCCGTAGGTGTCCGTCGGTGTCCGTCGGTGTCGCGGCCTCGACCCCAATCCGGGAATGACCGCAGTCGTTCAGCCACTCCGGCCCTTACCCCTTGCAAGATTATGGGAAGCGCGCTACCCTCGTATGCGAAGACACACTTCGACGGGGGAGATCCCAATGTTCTCAGACGATAGAGGCCTGCTCCAGGGCACGCTGGACCTGCTGATCCTGCGCACACTGAGCTGGGGTCCGGCACACGGCTATGGCATTGCGAGCTGGATCGAGCAGGTGACGGAAGACGCGCTGCGTGTGGAGGAGGGCTCCCTGTACCCGGCGCTGCACCGGATGGAGCGGAAGGGGTGGGTCGAGCCTGAGTGGGGCGTCTCGGAGAACAACCGTCGCGCGAAGTTCTACCGTCTGACGGCGGAGGGCCGCTCGCAGCTGGCGCAGAAGACGCGCGGCTGGAACCGTCTCATGGCAGTGGTCGGGCGGGCGCTGACGTCGGCGGAACGACCGTCGTGGGCGTCGGGCACGGTTGTGGACGGTGGCGCCGAATGAGCGCGCCGCGGGGGTGGCGGCGGTACGTGCGGATCTTTCGTGGCGACCCGCGCACGGAGACGGATGACGAGCTGAGCTTCCATGTCGAGATGCGGACGCGGGACTACATGCGTCGCGGCGCCGGCGAGGCGGAGGCGCGCGCGGCGGCGCGCGAGCGACTGGGCGATCTGGATGCGGTACGCCGGGAGTGTGCGGCGATTGATGGCGGCGCGGCGCGGGAGCGCCAGCGCAGGGAATGGCTGGGCGAAATACGTCAGGACGTGGGTTTCGGCGCGCGCGCGCTGGTGCGGGCGCCGTCATTCGCGGCGATGGCGGTTCTCACGCTGGCGGTGGGCATCGGCGCGACGACGGCGATCTACAGCGTGGTCGACGCGGTGCTCGTCGCGCCACTGGGGTATCCTGACGCCGACCGGCTGGTGCGGGTCTGGGAGACGTCGCCGCAGGGCGAGAGACAGAACGTCGTGTCGCCGGGCAACGTCGTGGACTGGCAGTCGCGTGCCACATCGTTCGCGACGCTCGGCGCGTACCGTCCGGCCTACGGCATGGTGCTGACCGGCGACGGAGACGCGAGCCGGGTGCAGGTCGCGTTTATGCAGCCGGCGGTGTTCACGGCGCTGGGCGTGCCGCCGCTGCACGGACGCACGTTTGTCGCCGGGGATGCCGCCGGTGACGGCGACGCGGTCGTCCTCAGCTCCGATTTCTGGCGGCAGCGGTACGGCGGGGACCCGGGCGTCATCGAGCGACGGCTCGTGTTGAACGACGAGCCGTTCACTGTGGTGGGCGTGATGCCGCCGGGCTTTGCCTTCCCGGCGGCGGGCGTAGACATGTGGCAGGTGCTGCCGCAATCGTGGCTCGATCCCGGGGAGCGGCGCAGCCACAACAATGTTGTGCTTGCGCGTCTGACCGACGGCGTAGCCGTCGACGGCGCGCAGTCGGAGATGACAGCGATCGCGGCCGCGCTCGCGCGCGAGCATCCGGAGTACATGACCGGCTGGGGCGTAAACGTCGTGCCGCTTCAGCGGGACATGACCGCGCAGGTCCGGCCGTTGCTGGTCGTGCTGCTCGGCGCCGTGGCCGTGGTCCTGCT
>JAGTUV010000019.1 GCA_018224305.1 Gemmatimonadota bacterium | reverse complement strand
GAGCCCGGCCTCCTCGAGGTGGTGACCGGCGGCGCGGCGCCGGCCCGGTTCACCACGGTTTCCGGACAGGCACACCGCGTGGCCGTGCGGCGGCCGCGGCGCGACGATGTGCTGCTGCGCTACGGCGCGGTGGCCGGCGCGGTGCACGAGACCCGCGTGTCCCTGGCCACGCCGGCGCGGCCGCCGGTGGAGGTACGCGGCGTGGACTCGCTATACGTGGTGGGCGACACGCATGGCGATTTCGACGCGCTGCTGACGGGCCTGCGTCGCGCCGGCCTGGTGGATGACGCGGGCGGCTGGACCGGAGGCCACCGGCACCTGGTGTTTGCCGGCGACCTGACGGACCGCGGCCCGGATGTCCTGAAGCTGCTCTGGTTCGTATACCGTCTGGAGCAGGACGCGGCCCGGGCCGGCGGTCGCGTGCACGTGGTGCTGGGCAATCACGAGACCATGGTCATCATGGGCGACCTGCGCTATGTGCACGTGAAGGAGGCAACCATCGCCGAACTGCACGGCGTGCCGTATGACGCACTCATGGACATCCGCCACACCGTGCTGGGCCGGTGGCTGGCCGCGAAGCCGGGCGCAATCCGCGTGGACCGGGCGCTCATCGCCCACGGCGGTGTGGCGCCCGAGCTTGCAGAGCTGACGCTGCGCGGCATTGACCGGCTGCTGGCGCGGTACATGGCCGAGGACGCGTTCTACCAGCGTGCACCCGCGGCCGCTGCGGGCCGTGATTCCCTGGCGTACCAGGCCCGGCAGAATTTCTTTACGCATCCGCGTTCCCTTTTCTGGCATCGGGACTACGTGCAGTCGGATACAGCGGGCGCCGAGTTGCAGGACGTCCTGCGGCGTACGCGGTCCGACGTGCACGTGGTGGGACATACGGCCGTCCCGTTCATCCAGGCGCGCTACGACGACCGGCTGATCGCGGCGCACACGCCCCGCTTCGGCGCCGAACTGCTCCTGCTGGTGCGCGAGCGGAACGGGCTGCGCCGCTTCCGCATCGTGGACGACGGGCCGCCGCAGCAGTTCTGATCGTGATACCTGCCGTCGTTGGGCACCCGGCTTGTTTGGATTCGCTCCGGCACCCTATTATGACCGCGATTCCGCTGCACCCCTTCGCCCTGAGCGGCGAGCCCATCTGCGATACGCTCTGCGGTCGTCGATTCGGTGCAGCGCTGAAATCACCCGTATACTCCAGCACCAGGAGTTCGAGATGAACGCTCTTCTCCGGATCCGGTCTGTCGGCGCCTTCGTCGCGCTGCTGACTGCAGTCGCTCCCGTGTCGGCGCAGGACGTCTCCTCCTACCGCGTGCCTCCATCGCCGATTCCGCAGATCCTCGATACGCAGCAGACGCCGTGGACGAGCATCGCGCCGGTTGGCACGACCATGGTACTGGTGGGGCGTCCGGGTTTGCCGGACATCGCGGAGCTTGCCGAGCCGGAGCTGCGGCTGGCGGGCACGCGCATCAACCCGCGCACGAACGGTCCGAGCCGGAGCTCGTTCGGCCGCTCGCTCACGTTCCAGGATCTGGAGAGCGGCGCGCGCCGCGAAGTGGCTCTGCCGGCCGACGCGCGTGTCGGCTCATGGCAGTGGTCGCCCGACGCGTCGCACCTCGCCTTCACCAACACCGTCGCTAACGGCGTCGAGCTCTGGGTAGCCGACGCCCGCACAGCGCAGACGCGCCGGCTGCTGGGCCCCGAGCTGAATGCCACACTCGGCGCGCCGTACGAGTGGGCACCGGACGGCCGCTCGCTCCTGGTGAAGCGGGTCATGCAGCCGCAGGGCGCACCGCCGGTAGCGGCAGCGGTGCCGGCCGGGCCCGTCATTCAGGAAAGCTACGGCGGCGCTGCCCCCGTGCGCACGTACCAGGACCTGCTCACGAACGCGGCCGACGAAGCGCTGTTCGACCACTACTTCACATCACAGCTGGTGCGGGTGCCCGCGGCCGGCGGAGCGCCGACGCCGGTGGGCGAACCCGGAATCATCTCCGGTTTCACACTCTCGCCGAATGGCGAGTACCTGCTGGTGACGCTCATAAAGCGCCCGTACAGCTACATCGCTCCCATGTCCGCGTTCGGCGCCGAGACGTTCATCACGGATGCACGCGGCCGTCGTGTGCACACGATCACCGACCGGTCGGAAGTGAGGCTGTCGCCGATCGGTCGCGACATGGTGAATCCCGGCCCGCGCAATGTGAACTGGCGCGCGGACGCGCCCGCGACGCTGGTGTGGGTCGAAGCCATGGACGGCGGCAACGCGCGCGCAGACGCTGCGGTGCGCGACCGCGTGCTGATGCTCGATGCGCCGTTCACCGGGTCTGCGCGAACCCTCATTGACCTGCCGCAGCGCGCGGCGACGATCCGCTGGGGCCGACCCGACCTCGCGCTCGTGCAGTCGCGCTGGAGCACGGATGCGCGGACGCGCACTTACGTCGTGAATCCGTCGCAGCCAGGCGCCGCCCGTGTTCTCTGGGACCTCTCGTCGGAAGACCGCTACAACGATCCCGGCCAGCCCGTGGCGAAGCTGAACGACCGGGGATTCAGCGTGCTGCGCTTCTCGCCCGATGGACAACATGTCTACCTGACCGGATCAGGCGCGAGCTCACGCGGCGACTACCCGTTCCTCGACAGGCTGAACCTCGCCACCGGCAATACCGAACGCCTCTGGCAGACCGAGGACCCGTATTACGAGGTGATCGTAGAGGTGCTGGACGACGAGGCGCGACGCTACCTTACACGCCGCGAGGCGGTCACCGAGCCGCCGAACTTCTTCCTGCACGACCGCTCGGGGAACACGGCCCGAGCGCTCACCGACTTCCCGGATCCGGCGCCGCAGCTCGCGGGCGTGCAGCGTCAACTCATCACGTACCCGCGCGCTGACGGCGTGACGCTGTCGGCGACACTGTTCACGCCTCCCGGCTACAACGCGCAACGCGATGGCCCGCTGCCTACGCTGGTGTGGGCATATCCGCGCGAGTTCCGCGACGCCGATGCCGCGAGCCAGGTGCAGGATTCGCCGAACCGGTTCAGCCGACCGGGGGGCAGCTCGCACCTGTTCCTGCTTACGCAGGGATACGCGATCCTCGATGGCCCGGCGATGCCGATCATCGGCGAGGGGGAGGATGAACCGAATGACACGTATGTCCAGCAGCTCGTCAGCAGCGCTCAGGCCGCCGTCGACAAGGTAGTCCAGATGGGCGTCGCGGATCGGGATCGTATCGGTGTCGGCGGTCACAGCTACGGCGCGTTCATGACGGCCAACCTGCTCGCGCACTCGGACATATTCCGTGCCGGCATCGCGCGCAGCGGAGCATACAACCGCACGCTCACGCCGTTCGGCTTCCAGGCGGAACCGCGCTCGTACTGGGAAGCGACCAGCGTGTACTACGCCATGAGCCCGTTCAACTACGCGAACCGGATCAACGAGCCGATCCTGCTGATCCATGGCGAAGCCGACAACAACTCGGGCACCTTCCCCATTCAGAGCG
>JAGTUV010000018.1 GCA_018224305.1 Gemmatimonadota bacterium | reverse complement strand
TGGAGTCTCAGCCAGTTGCGGCCGAGCCGCCGGATCGAGCCTTTCGTCGATGTGAATGCGAGCGGGATGAGCAGCACGAATGCGGTGAACCCGACCGTGATGTAGGGTCGCTTCAGGACGTCGGCTGCGACCGCACTGAAATCGAAGAACAGGTCGAGCGCAACATACGTGAGGAAGTGAAGCAGTGCATAGAAGAACGCGAACAGGCCGAGGGGCCTGCGGATCTGGATGATGCGGTTCCAGCCGGTGATGCGACGCAGCGGAGTCACGGCGAGGGTCGCCATGATCAGGACGAGGGTCCAGAAGCCCGTGTGCAGTGTGATGAACTCGATGGGATTGGCGGTGAGCGCGCCGGTGTATGCGCGCCAGGCGAGCTGGGCTGCGGGCGTGAGACACAGTGCCCATAGCAGGGCCTTCACTGCCGTCATCGAGACGGCGGGACGGCTGCCGGAGCGAGGCACGGCTACAGTGGGACCGAGCCCGTCGTTCGGGCCGTGCAGGCTCTCGCCGCCCGCGATGCCCGGGACGCCGCCGGACGGCGGCAGTTCTTCGCTCAGAAATACCGCCTGAGATCCATTCCCGCGTACAGCCCCGCCACCTGGTCACCGTAGCCGTTGAACATGAGCGTGTCACGGCGGCGGAACTCGCCGATGCGGCGCTCGGACGCCTGGCTCCAGCGCGGGTGGTCCACGCGGGGGTTCACATTGGCGTAGAAGCCGTACTCCGTGGGGTTGGAATCCATCCACGTCGATGTCGGCTGCCGCTCGACGAAACGCATCCGCACAATCGACTTGATGCTCTTGAAGCCGTACTTCCATGGCACGACGAGCCGCAGTGGGGCTCCGTTCTGCGCGGGCAGGTCACGGCCGTAGAGACCGGTGGCCAGCAACGTCAGCGGATGCATCGCCTCATCGAGCCTGAGTCCTTCCACGTACGGCCAGTCCAGCAGCTTCGTCTTCTGATACGGCATCTGCTCCGGGTCGAGCAGTGTGAAGAACTCGACGTACTTCGCGCGCGCTGTCGGTTCGGCCCGGCGTATGACATCGGCGAGCGGTATTCCGCGCCAGGGAATGACCATGCTCCACGCTTCCACGCACCGCAGCCGGTAGGTCCGATCCTCGACGGCAGAGGGGCGGATGAAATCCTCGAGCGCGTACGTGGCCGGCTTCGCACAGTGGCCATCCACGACGATGCTCCACGGCGACGTGCGCAGCAGGCCCGGTGCATGCTTGGCCGGATCGCTCTTGTCGGTGCCGTACTCGTAGAAGTTGTTGTACGTCGTTACATCCTCGAACGACGTCAGGCGCTCCTGCTCATCGTCCGCAGCCTGGCTGTCGTCGTCGCCGGGTGTGCACGCACCGAGGGCGGCCGGCGTGAGCGTCGCACCGATGGCGCCGGTGGCGCCCAGCCGCAGGAACCGGCGGCGGTCCAGGTAGACGGACTCGGGCGTGATCTCGGAGGAAGGAATCTCGGATCGTTTCCGGATGTGCATCGCGGGCTCCAGGAATCGGACGCAGGGTACCGCCCGAATTATAACGCATCCGCCGACGAGATTCGAACTGATCACATCCTGGTGTTCTGATCGGAAATCCCGTGCCCGGTCTCGAATGCAGCGGGATTTCCGAATCCCGACACTAGTAGCGCCGGCCGATCGGAATCGAGTAGCCGGCAGTGAAGTACGCCGATCGGTTCTTCATCTCGCCGGCGTCCGGCGTATCATCAATGTTCGTCATGCCCCACGTGTACCGGCCCTCGAGCAGGAGGGCGCCTGGCCCCATGGCGAACGCGAGGCCGCCGCCTG
Source organism: Gemmatimonadota bacterium (assembly GCA_018224305.1). Classification (GTDB taxonomy): domain Bacteria; phylum Gemmatimonadota; class Gemmatimonadetes; order Longimicrobiales; family RSA9; genus SH-MAG3. Next base: position 9,108 of record JAGTUV010000018.1, on the reverse strand, counting down.
CGCTGAGGCCGATGTCGATGCTCCTGCGACTGAAAAAGTCCTCGGGGAGTGCCTCGTCGTCACAGTCGTAGTCCTCGTCGGGAAAGGACATCTCGCAGCCGATGTCGAACGCGAACTCGGGGCCCGCGATGATGTACGGTGCGAAGGATGCGCCGTAGGTCAGCGGCAGGTGGAGCAGCACGGGAACGGCGATATACTCGATACTGACGGACGGGTTCTCCTCGTAGTAAACGCTCTCCATCTCGAAGCCCTTCGTCACGGACAGGATCTCCGGCTGGATGCCGATGCGGCCGAACCCGAAGCGGATGAAGCCGCCGCCGACGAAGCCGGTCTTCCTGTGAGTGTCTCCGAAGAAGGTGGTTTCAGCTGAGCTGACGTTGGACATCGACGCACCCAGCTTGAAGCCGATGGTCTGGGCGTCGGCTGCGGACGCGGAGAGAGCGAATGCGGCTGCGACCGCGATGGATGCAAACGTAAAGCGTCCCATGATGGTCTTCCGGATACTGGTGATGACCGCTGCCGGAATGGCCTGCGGCCGACACGGCGCTGTGGAGCGCATGGCTCACGGTGACGGGGTCTGGTATGTTGGCGTGATGACGAATGTTCCCGCCCCTGACAGCGCCGAAGTGAAACGTGCGACGGCGCATATATAACACATGGAGCCCGTCGATCCGTGGCTGACCTGCGACCGGAGGCCGTGAGTGTCGCGCGAGCTCTGTCGAAACTGGGCTGGTGCTCGCGGGCGCAGGCGCAGACGCTGGTCGTCGCGGGCCGGGTCAGCGTGGACGGGAACGTGGTGACGGATCCGTCGTTCCGTCTGGACATGAAGCGCTCACGTATCACCGTGGATGGTGTGCTGGTTCGGCCGGGCGAGCGCGTCCACCTGATGATGAACAAGCCGGCCGGCTACGTGACGACGACGTCGGATGAGCGAGGTCGGCAGACGGTGTACGATCTGCTGGATGCCGACACGCCACGCGTGAATGCGGTGGGTCGTCTGGACATGCAGAGCGAGGGACTGCTGCTGTTCACGAACGACACGCGCTGGGCCGACCGGATCAACGATCCGCGTACGCATATCGACAAAGTGTACGAGGTGCGGCTGGCGTGTGCGATTGCAGATGCCGATCTCGAGCGGGCGCTCGCGGGCGTCGACGCGGGACGCGGCGAAGTGCTGAGATTCAAGGCCGTGTCCCGCATGAGCCGCGGTGATGACTGGATCGAGGTCGTGCTCGATGAGGGCAGGAACCGTCAGATCCGGCGCGTGCTGGAGTCGCTCGGCTGCGAGATCGTGCGCCTGATCCGCACGTCGGTCGGGCCTGTCAGGCTCGGCTCACTGGAGCCCGGCGCCGTGCGGGCGCTGACGTCGGGCGAGAAGCGGTCGCTGGAGGTGACGGGCTGAGGCGTCAGACGCCGCCGCGACCGCGGAACCGGCTCAGAATCCAGCCGACGATACCCACGATCAGCAGCACGATAATGATGCCGACGACGAATCCTGCCTGAAAGATGTCACCGATCAGTTCGCAACCAGCAGTGAAGAACGAGATTGCGAGCAGCAGTGAAAGCCGCCGCATGGTAGTCAATGTCATCATATTCCTCCCGCGAGTCCCCACACGAATCGCCACTCGCCACCCTGGTCGAGCGGTCGGGCTGCGCCGATACTGACGGAGCCGCCGAAGAACCTCATTCGCAGGTCCAGTGCCGCGCGCGCGCCGTTCGACGTCTGCCAGCCGAATCGCTGCATGATCTCGAACGTCTCAGTGCGCGCATCGGTCCAGCCGACCTGCACAGCGACCGATGGTGCGGGCGCGGGAGCGGGCAGCCACAGGGAGCCCATGCGAATGGGCGCGTTGAAGATGGGCAGCGTATACATGACGCCGACGCGGCCGAGTGCCGCGCGATCACCAGTGAACGCCTTGTGCTCGAAGCCGGGCAGGTCGGCGACGGTGCCGAGTTCGAACATTGCCTGCGGCGGTGTGGAGTCGGAGAACACGATGCCTGCATCAGCGCGACCGGACAGTGTGAAACGGCCGAACATGCGGCGCAGCGATGCGCCGGTCTCGACGCGCTGCCAGTCGAGGTCCCCGGTGGCGCCCTCCCATGCGAGGCGCATTCCCAGACCCGGCTGGAGAGAGAGTCCGCCAGCCGACGGGTTGCGGTGCACGGACGCGCGGCCGAGCCAGTAGTCGCCCTCGAACGCGGGCCGATTCAGGCGGGACGCGTTGATGGGCTCCGGTGCGGAGTCCGGATCATCGAGGGGCACCACATTCCGTCCGACATTGCGATCAGCCGCGCGTGCGGCCTCGAAACGCATCACCATCCAGTTGTCGCCGGTCGAGCGTGCGATCAGGCTGCCGATCCTGCGGTCGACGTAGTCGAACTGCTCGGCACCGATGATCGGCGGGACGCCGGGCTCCGGCTCGAACGTTCCGGTGAAGTCGTTGGTGTGCGCAAGCTGTCGTTCCGCTCGCGCTCCCACCTCCCACGACGCGCTCCGGCGCAGCACCTCACCGCCACCGCGCACCGCACCTTCATTCCAGGCATAGCCGCCATGCAGACGCAGCAGCATGCCGGGCGCTGTGGTGCCGAAGTCGTACGTGAGGCCCAGACCGGTAAACACCGGCTCGACATGGTTGAGACGGAAGAGATGCGAGAAATGGCGTGTGCTGAACGTGAGACGCGGCTCGCCGGTGGGTACCATGGATGGCGGTGCGTAGGCATCGAAGTCCCGCGCATTCGCATCACCACTGAGCGTGCCGATCCCGATCTCCCAGTCCGAAAAGTTCGACAGCGCGCCGAGATTCTCACTGCCGCGTATCAGACCGTACGGGTACTCCCGCGGATCCGGCGCGCGTGCGACTGCGTCCGGATCGTTCGGCCAGACATCGACGAACCGCGAGACCACACGGAACACGATGCGGCCCTCGCTGAGCCGTGATACCGCCTGTGCTTCGAAGCGCTGCTGGCGCGGCAGCCAGTATTGCCCATCCCACTCCGCCGTCTCGAAACGCACGAACAGAACGCCCTGCGCGATCGCGTCCAGGAACGTGCTGCTGCGACCCGACGGGATCAGCCGGCCCTGCATCCGCACGATGTTCAGGCGCTCGGCATCCAGATCGATATCGCCCTCGAACAGCAGCGTCGGCCTGGCGGGCGTGCCGCGGGCTTCCACCCGGACGCGAACAATGTGCAGCGTACGATCAGGCAGGCGGATGATGTCCACCGTGTCACCGCCCGCGAACCGATACACTTCGTCCCGCCGCGATGCGAACGGATGCATTGCCCGACGATGCAGCAGCGCACCGCTCTCGCTGCGCGCAGGCCTGCTCGTACGTACCAGGTCCAGACGGTCGCCGTAAAGCGTCGGCACCAGCCACGGCACATCGAAGAAGCTCAGCCCCGAGAACGTCGCGCCCAGCGTCTGTGATCGGTATCCCAGCATCTCCTGGAGCATCCCGCCGTCCCGCCGCCAGTACAGATCGCTCGCAAGCTGCTCCAGCTGGAGCAGCGTCTCGCGGCCGTCCGGTTCGAGCTGCACGAAGGACAGCTCCGTCTCGATACGGGCCCGGTATCCGCTCAGGTCCGCCGGCGGCAGCGCGTTCGCCGCTGCGGCCCGTCCCACCAGCGCCGCAAGATCCGCAGTCTCGTATACCGAATCCAACGGCTGCGGCAGCGGCTGCTGCTGGAACGCCAGTGCGGCGGCAATATTGATGATCAGCATGGGCGCCAGTCAGGTGCAGGAGCGGTGCCAGCGTGGGTCCGCGGTTTCATTGTATGCAAAGTTGCCTCCGGGTTGCATGGCGGAACCTTCGTCGCCATCGTTCCGTATCAGCACTATCCGCCACGTGCGATGCTGCACCGGCCCACTGCTGTACTCTCCCGAGGAGCGCTCCATGAGAAAGCGCGGCCTGATACTCGCCACTGCTGCAGCCTCGCTGTTCCCGGCACTGCCGGCGGCCGTACACGCACAGGATGGCTTCATGTTCGGCCAGCCGAAAGTCCAGGCGACGCTCCGGGCAGGGCCGGTACTGCATCGGGCGGGGGGCGACCTCTTTGATTTCTTCCAGTCCGAGTTGACGCTGGACCGGGGTGACTTCCGGGCGCCCGCGATCGCGGGGGAGTTCTCGATCGTCGCGTATCCGCGTGTCGACGTGGTGCTGGGTGCGGCGTACTCGAACGTGGAATCGAGGTCGGAGTTCCGCGACTTCGTGGAAGAGGTGGACGGTGTGGACGTGCCGATCCAGCAGACGACCTCGCTGCGCGTGATTCCGCTCACGGTGTCCATGCGGTTCTACCCGCTCTCACGGGGTCGCACCATCAGTGCTCTCGCGTGGGTGCCCGCACGCACGACGCCGTATGTCGGTGGCGGCGGCGGCTTCGCGTTCTACCGCCTGGCGCAGTATGGCGATTTCGTGTCACAGGATGATTTTTCGATCTTTACCGACCGGTGGGAGTCGAGCGGACAGGCGGCCGTCGGCCATGTGTTCGCGGGGCTGGATCACTGGTTCTCGCCGCGTCTGGGCCTGAACATTGAAGGGCGCTACACAGCAGGCTCGGGCACGCCGGGTGATGACTTCATCGGATTCGAGAGTGTGGATCTGAGCGGGCTGCAAATGGGTGTCGGTCTCGCGTTGCGCTGGTAAGGGGGTACGGATATGAAGACCCGGATATTGATCTCGTTCGCTGCGGCACTGATCGCGATACCGGTGCAGGCGACTGCTGAGCCGCCGGAGCGCGCCGACTGGAGCGCCTGGTACGGCTGCTGGCGGGCGGTGGACAGCACGGACGGCGCTGCGCCCCTGGTGTGTGTGCTGCCGGGCCAGGACGCGATGTCGGTCAGGATCGCGACGATCCAGGGCGGTGTGCTCGCCGATGAGACGGTGGTCCGCGCGGATGGAGTGGCGCGGCCGATCGAGGATGGCGGCTGCTCAGGGTCGGAGAGCGCGTTCTTCTCCGCGGACGGGCGTCGCATCTTCACGCGCGCCGAACTCGCGTGCAGCGGGCTGGGCCGGCTGTCGACGGGTGTGCTGGCGATGGTTTCGGAGGTGGAATGGATCGATGCACAGGCGCTGACCGTGAACGGCCAGCACGCCGCGCGCACGATTCGCTACCGCATCGCACATCCGGCCGAAGTACCGGCGTGGGCAGCGGCGTTGCTGCCGCAGGATCAGCGGCTTTCGCAGGAGACGGCGCGGCTGGACGCTTCGACGCCGCTCGACATCGAGGCGGTGATCGAAGCCTCGCGACATGTGGCGGCACCGGTGGTCGAGGCGATGCTGGCGCAGCGGCAGCAGGGCTTCGGCCTGAATGCGGCGAAGCTCGCGCGGCTCGAGGACCAGGATGTGCCGGCATCGACGATTGACGTCATGATCGCATTGTCCTATCCGGCGAAGTTCGCGGTCGCACCGCAGCGAGCCGCGGCGAGCGAGCAGTGGGCGGACGAGCGCAACGCTGCACGGAGCTACGTGGAGGACTGCTATGATACGTTCTCCGCGCGGCGCTACGGCTGCTACAGCGGAACGTATGGGTACGACGGCTACAGGCGGAGCGGCCTCTACGGGTACTCGCCCTACGGCTACGACAACTATGGCTGGAACTACGGTTCGCGTCCGATCGTCGTCATCGTGCGGCCTGGTGATGACGAGGATGAAGTGACGGGCGGCGGATCCGTCGTCAAGGGCCGAGGCTACACCCGCAACGGTGCGTCACGCGGCACGGCTACTTCCCGCGGCGTGACGGAGACGCGCGGGGCCGAGGTGCCGGTGCGCTCCACCGGCAAGGCGACGGGTTCGACCACGACCGCCGCGCCGAGTACCAGCAGTGGCGGCAGCTCGTCTACACCCACGCGCACGGCGAAGCCGCGCGGCGGTGGCGGCGACAACTGACGCCTGCTGCCGGATACCCGCCTCGAGAAAGAGGGGAGCGCTGGATGCGCTCCCCTCTTTTTTTGTCGGCAGCATGGAGCGCGGGACTAGCGTTGGAAGTAGAACACGCCTCCGCTGAGATTGCCGGACAGCAGTTCGGTCCTGCCGTCGCCGTTGATGTCGGCGAATATGGGGGAACCAAGCGGTGGCAGCGGCAGCAGTATGCTCTCGTCGAGCACGAACCGTGGCTCCGTCCGCGTGCCCTCGTTACGGTATACCACCCCGCCGCCCTCGTCGCGGCCGATGACCATGTCGTACACACCGCTGCCGTTCAGATCGACGAACGCGGGGTGACTGCGGCGTCCCACATCGATGCCCTCGTACTCGTCGGACACGAGCTCGAAGCGGGGATCGGTCGGGCTGCCGACATTGCGATAGAAGTTGATCGTGCCGGATGCCTCACCCACGAACAGGTCGAGATCACCATCTCCATCGATGTCGACCAGGGCAGGCGTGGTGTTGCTGCCGCGCGTGAGCCGGATCGTGCGCGTCGTGTCCTGTACCCAGTGCGGCTGCTGCGGCGTTCCCTCGTTCGTGTACCAGAGCACGCCATCGTTCCACGTCCCGAGGAGCATGTCGAGGCGGCCGTTGCCATTGAGGTCCGCGAGCACGGGTGCGTAGTGGTACGACGCAGCCAGGTCGAGTGTATCGGCGAGCTGAAAGCGCGGCTCACGTGACGTCCCGATGTTGCGGAACAGATACAGTCGCGCTCGCTGAGAAGCTGTGAGGTCGATCTTGTTCCCGACCAGCAGGTCGAGGTCGCCATCTCCGTCGATGTCTGCCAGCGCCAACGTGCTCTCGCTGCCCACGTCAATTCCGTTCAGGAACCGCGTGGTGCGCAGCTCGAAGCCGGCGCTGGTGCGTTCGTAGTAGTGGAAGTTGTCCGATGCCGTGGTGTTCGGGTTGAACGCGCCGCCGATTATCCCGATGAACAGGTCCAGGTCGCCGTCGGCATCGATATCGGTGAGGACAGGGACGTTGTAGCCGCTGGTGAGGATCGTCTCGCCGTCAGCGCGCCGGAGCGGTACCGGTTCGCCGCGCAGATTGGGGTTGGGGCATGTTCCGTGATTCTCGATGAACAGAACGCCCGCCTCGAAGAAATCGCCCCAGAAGAGGTCGAGGTCGCCGTCATCGTCGACATCGGCGAAGTACATCGAGTTGGCCCCATGGCGCATGGTGCCGCCGAACGCGGCAACGATCTCGATGCCCTCGAAGCGATCGGTGACGAAGCGGAAGCGGGGCACGTCACCATCCAGCTGGCGGGTCTCCTCGTAGCGCGTGATGGTGCCGTCGACGCGGCCGAGGAAGAGGTCCATGAGGCCGTTGCAGTCGATGTCGGCCGCATTCGCGATGTTCTGGCGATCGGCGAATATCGGCCTGCCCTCGGTGTCACGGAGTGTATCCGCGGCGATCTCGAAACGCGGTGCGGTCGGCGAACCCGTGTTGCGAAAGAAGCGGATGTAGCTGTACGGCTCTTCCGCGATCATGTCGTAATCGCCATCTCCATCCATGTCGATCAGACGGTACCACTCACCGATGTCGATGGCGCGGTACTTGTCGCTTTGCCATACGTAACGTGCGGCCTGCGGCGTACCGATGTTCTCGAAGAACATCAGATCGTTGGAGCGCTCCTGCACGAACAGATCGAGGTCGCCGTCACCATCGATGTCGATGAACTGGGGACGCGGCACGCTCAGACCGCCAAGGAACGGGTGTGCGTACTCGCGGCCGTCCTCATCGAGTACGGAGAACGGCGTGACAACGCGCTGCCAGCCGCCGTCCAGGGATCGGGCGGTGTCGCGTTCCTGGGGCGCGGACGCGCACGCGCACGTCAGGACGCACAGCATGACGATGCGCTTCATCGAGTGTATGTACCGATGCCTGATGCGTTGCGGCCAACTTCGATGACCGTAACGATCTCGCGTGTCGCGGTATCAATGACAACTACCGTCCCGGGCCCTGCCGCGGCGGCGGGTGCAGCGTGCGCCTCGTGCCCGGCAGCCATGTCGTGAGCGCGGCCGAGGTTGTTGTTGGAGATATACACATACCGGCCATCCCGCGAGGTGGCGACGCCGTGCGGCTGTGCGAGACCCGCGCCCGAGATCACGGCGGCAACAGAGTGCGTGGACATGTTGATGACGGTGACCGTGTTCGCTGCCTTGTTCCCGAGATATACCCAGCGTCCATCGATCGTGAAGATCGGATCGAACGGCTGCGGCCCGACATCGATCTCGGCGGTCACGCGCGGCGCCATCGGATTGGTGATGTCGAACACGAAGACCTTGTGACTCAGTTCGGCCGACACCACGAGCGTACGACCGTCAGGCGATACCGCGAACTGCATCAGCGCGTGTGCGGGACCGGGTATGTCGAGGAGTTCTACCTCCTCATCGAGCGGCCTGATGGCAGCCATCTGGTTGGCTGCGAGGCTCGCCGTGTAGACCGTTCCGCTGCGCGGCTCGAGTGCGAGTGCGTGCGGACGCGGAAAGAAGACGGCGAGCTCGTTGATCATCATGTCGGAACGCCGCAGCACGCCGATCCGCTGGGGCGGGCTGACGGCGGTCATGGAGCGGCCGACGAAGAGCAGGTCTTCAGTCGGGTGCAGCGCCAGCATGCCGGGGGTCTCGAACGGCACCTGCCCGACCATGCGATCGCTGCGGTCGAACTTGGCTATCCGGTTGTCGCCGATCAGCGTTACATACCAGAACGAGCCATCCGGCTCGACTGCTATGTGGTGCGGCCTCGCGTTAGCGGAAAATCCGAACTGCTGAAGGTCGACCGTGCGGATGATCCGGTTCGTCGCCATGTCGATGATGCTGACGGACGCGTCATCCTGGTTGCATACGTATAGCAGCTCCATGGCGTCAGATGCCGCGCCTGCCGCGGTGACGGACTGGGTGGCCGGTGCGCAGGCACCGGCCACCGTCATGGTGATCAGAAGCGCGCATGCCGCGCGCATCAGGCGGTGGATCATGATCTCCTCCTGCGGGAGTGACGGCGCCGGTCGGTTGACCGGGCTGCACTCCCGCTGTATTGCGTCGCATCCGTGGCGCGGCAGAGTCGTGGCGAGTGCGGCGGTCGTACGACTGCCGCACCCCGCGCATCAGAAGACGGTCGTGGTATCGCGCTTCTTCAGAACGAAGAGCCCCTCACCGATGCTCGACACGATGATGATGCCGCTGTC
>JAGTUV010000017.1 GCA_018224305.1 Gemmatimonadota bacterium | reverse complement strand
GGCGCGACCTACGACGCCTCGCTGATCTCGAGCGTGAGGTCCAGGCCGAGCATCCTCGTGAACAGGCGTGCCTTCTTCTCGATCGCCCACTCCTCGAGCAGAACATCGCCCTCGGCGTGAACGCAGATGTGCAATTCCTCGTCCTCGACCCTGGCATCGACCCGTCGTACGTGCTGGAGATGCTGTCTGTCGAGGGCGTCGGCTATGCGGAGCAGGGCAGCGAGCCAGGATACGCGACCGCGCTCGTCACTCGAGAGGTCGGCGTAACCGTCGTGACTGCCGGAGGGCTCGGCGCGCCGGTGATAGCGGGCGACCAGGGCCACAATGAGCGTGTCGCGCGGTCCGAGGTCGGGCAGGCTGGCGTTCAGGATCAGATAGTACGAATGCTTGTGATGTTTCCTGTACGATATGTGCTGCCCGATGTCGTGCAGGACGCCGGCCGCCGTGAGAATGCGCCGGTCGCGCTCGCCGAGGCCATGCTGGGAGCCGAGCTGATCGAAGAGCGACGCCGCGAGCATCGCCACGTGTCGGCCGTGTGCCTCGTCGAAGAGATAGCGCCGGCCCAGCGCGATGGCGCCCGTCATCATGTCACGTTGCTGACGGGCCGCATGCTCGGTGTGCTGCAACGCGTCATGCATTGCGTCCACGAGCAGGCCCTCCTTCAGCCCGACATTCGGCACGATCAGTTCGTCACTGCCCGTCATCTGTGCGATCCGCTCGTACACCAGTGCGGCGGGCAGTATGACATCCGCGCGATCCGGGCGCAGATCCAGCTCCTCGATCCGTTCCTCCGCGGACAGTTGAGCCAGACGGTCGATCATGCGCGCGAGATCCTTCAAGCGCAGGCGCGCAACGCCCCTGCTGTCTACGTCGGCCCCGACGAGACTTGCGAGCTCCTCGATGTTGCCGCCGGTAGCAATCACTCCCGTGCCGGGCTCCGTTTCCAGCGAGATGCGGGACGCGAGCGTATGGATATACTCTCCGACCAGCTTGCGGAATCGCCCGGGGCTGTGTGCGGCCTGTCCGAACTCCGCGAGCAGGCGGACCGAGCCCATCGCATGTGACTCCGCCCACAGCACCTCATCACCGTCTGCGAGAGCCACCTCGACACTGCCGCCACCCAGGTCCACCAGCACCCATTGCCGCCCCTGCACATCAATTCGGTTGCCGGTGGCGAGCCAGATCAGGCGGGCTTCTTCCCCCCCCGTTATCGTCTCGAGTTCGATGCCGGCTTCGTCCCATGCCTGCCGTACGAACGAAGCACCGTTCGTTGCCTCTCGAACCGCACTGGTCGCTGTTGCGCGATAGACCTTCACGTTGAGTGCGTCCATTCTTTCGCGGAAAAGACGCAGAGCATCGATCGCCGCATCCCGCGTGGGGCCCTCGATAACGCCCCGGCCCTTACCGAATACACAGGCACCCAGACGCACGGGCATGCGCTGCTGGGCCAGAACCGTCCACGTGGCCGACCCCGTGAACTCGCCCACGAGGAGTCTCATCGCATTGGAGCCCACGTCGATGCCCGCGGCGCGCAGGGGGAAACCGCCACCATTCACCGCAACCTGAGCGGACTCCGATGTTGCCTTCGCCACCCGGTATCACCCTCCCATTGCCGCTGCCACATCCCCGGGACAGCCAGTTGCCGCCCGTCGGCTCCACCGGATCGCGCGCCGTGCGGAGAGTATAACGTTCCGCGCCTGCATTCCGCGCGGTATACTACGCGCTGCACGGTTCTTGCCGCTGGGGGCCAGTCGTTACCACGTGCTTACCAACTGGAAACAATGTTCGAACAATTCATCAGACGGTCCGGGACGGGACGCGGCGTACGCATGCGTGCACGCCGGCACCTGCCCGTTGCAGGGCTGACGCTCTATTACGGTGCGGTCATCGTGATCGGGCTGCTCCTGATCGAGTATGTACCGGGTGCGCGTGCGGCGATTGCAGCCCCGATCGAGCTCAGCGGCATGTCCGATCCATTCAGTCCGGCGGCGACTCCAGCGCCCGCGAACCCCTGGCCCGGTCCGTTCGGCCGGCTGGCGCTCACGCTGTTCACGGTACTGGGCGCCGTTGTTCTGGCTTTGCCGGTCGCGGGCATCTACATGCACACCCGCCGGCTTCGCTACGATCCATCGCTCGTCCAGACGATGATTGTGCTGCCCATTGTCGTTGCAGGCGTCGTCCTCGTCGTCAAGAACAGCCTGGCCCTGGCGTTCGCGCTGGCCGGCATCGTTGCGGGTGTGCGGTTCAGGCAGAAGCTGAACGAGCCGAAGGACGCAGTGTACGTTCTGCTGTCGCTCGGGCTCGGCCTCGCTGCGGCGGTGCACGCGCTGGACGTGGCCCTCGCGGTTTCACTGGCATTCAATGTCGTCGTGCTCGCACTATGGCGTTACGATCCCGGCGCGGGCAGCGCCGGCTCATCACCTGTCCTGGCCATGGGTGACACCGACCTGCTGGCGGAACGGCCGTCGTTCGAACGCGCCCGCGAGACTGCGACACAGGAGGGCATGAACACGCACGGCATCCTTGTTGTGTACGCGCCCGACCCGGACAAGGCACGGCGCGCGCTCGACGTGACGCTCAGCGGCGAGGCGAAGCAGTGGAAGGTGTCGGAGTCCACGGTCACGGAAGGCGGTATGCACAGGTTCGAAGTGCTGCTCCGCCTCTCCGGCAGTGCGGATCCCGTGGATATTCTCGGAGAGCTGGAGGAACGGTGGGCCGGTCAGATCGCGGCGGCGGAATATGTGCCGTTCCGCTTCAGGCCCGACGACGAGGAGGATGACGACTGACGACCCGGTGAACGATCGGGTGCGCTCGGCTGCTCGGTCATTGGATCAGTTCCCGCCCGGCCGGATGATGCGACGCAGCCGGTTCACCACCTCCGCCTCGACTTTCTGCTTCGCCGAGTCCGCAGCGGCCGTAACGGAATCGCGCGGCGGCAGCCGGTCCGCAAGCTGGTCCGTGATCTGACCTGCCGCCCGTTCAGCCGCCTCGCGTGCCTGCTGCTGTGCCGCTTCGCGAGCCGCGTTCGCGACACGCGCGCCGGCCTCGGACATGTCCACGCTCACCGAAGGATCGCGGGCCGGGCCCGAGAACCGGGCGCCGACCGGCACACGGCCGTCCGCGCCGCCGGCCGCGCTGGTGAGGAATGCTGCGGGCGCCCCGGGCACGCGGGCAGTCCACTGCGGCGGCATGTACAGTGTGGCACCGAGGTCGAGCGTACCGTCCAGGTCGAATGTGCCCGCGGCGCGGACGCCCAGTTCGCCGGACTCGAGCATGCTCTCTTCCAGCACGACTCTCGGCCCATCCATGCGGTAGCGGCCGGACCAGTCGCTGAACGCGAGCGTATCGAACTGCGCGATGCCGATGCGTTCCCCGAGGCGGCGCAGCAGCGGCCAGTTGACGATTTCGCCATCGAGGATGGCGGCCGTCCCGGCGCCACTGACACTCTCGCGCACGGGCAGCAGGTGCTCATCCAGGTACATGCTCATGGATCCGGCCATGAGCAGTGTGCCCGCAATGTTGTCCCTGAACGCCGTGAACCGCTCGATGAACTGGCCTGCGGCCACATCGTTCACGGTGTAATCGAGTGCGAGCGGCTGCATGATACCGGCGGCCGGGCCGTGCGCTGCAAGTCCGAGACGGCCGGTCATGTGGATGCCGCCGCCCATCATCCGGAAGCTCGCCGCCCGCACATCGAGTTCGCCCGCGCGCGCCGAGATCGTGATGTCGACATCATTGAACGGCACGGCGCCGCGGACGAATCGTGTCGCGCGGATGCGTCCGTCCATCGTCAGCGGCGGCACTTCCGGCATGCCCAGGCCGATCTCCTCCGCCGCCTGTGCGGCGGTCTTCCCGTCGAGCGGCCGGTCCGCGAGTCTCGCGAAGAACAGTTCCCCGTACGTGTGCGCGTCCGGCACGACACCCAGGATTTCATCGGCATCGAACAGCACGGAGCGTGCATCGAAGGTGACCGTCGGCGGCCGCAGCGTGTCGCCGAGCGCGTAGGGCAACCACTCTGCCGCATCGAAGTCGAGCGTGACATCGCTCTGGCCGATCCCGGCGCGGAGCGCCGTTGCCGACGCGGTCCGGCCATCGAGCATGACTCGACCCTGCTGCACGAGGACCGGCCGCTCGAGCGCCGCGACATGAAGCTCGATGCCGGTGAGGTCCACGCTGCCCGTGAGCAGAGCCTCGGCCGGCACGATGAGTGAGCCGCTGGCCGATACATCGACAGCGATGCGGCCGCGGCCCTGCACACTGTCAGGCATGAGGCCCAGCTTCTGCGCTTCTGCCAGCGCCAGTGCAGCTCGCATCCGCACGGTGCCCGTCGGCGCCGCCAGGTCGTGCACGCTGAGCGACAGCGCCAGTGGCTCGCCGAGCAGGCTGCCCGTGATGCCTTCGCTCGACAACGAATCGAGCGAGAACGCCACGCTGCCCGTCAGCCCGCTCGCTATCGTGCCGTGGCGTCCGCGCGCCAGTTCTGCACCGTCGATGTTCAGCATGCCCGTCACGTCCGGGATGGCACCCGCGCCGGCTCGGCCGGCGATCGCGACGTCGAGCTGCACCCGCCCGGCTGCACCGGTCAGGACGTCACCGCTGCCGCCGTCCAGCAGTGCCTTCGGCAATGACGCTATGAACTGTGCGACGTCCACGTTCCCGGTGCGCGCGCGCATATCCACACTGCGCTCCAGCGAGTCCGACATCGCGCTGATGCTGCCTGTAACCTCGAGCGCCAGCTCCTGGAGTGTGAGCGTCAGCCGGCTGAACTCGATCCGGTCCGCCGTTCGGTCCACGTTGACGTCGTGCGCAACGTGCAGACGGAGATCGCGCAGCGGCCAGGCCAGCACCGAAGGTGCATCGATGTCGATGTCGCGGATAGCGAGCTCGCCGGACGCATCGACGCGCATCAGTTCGCCACTCGTGATCGCGCCGGACAGCTTCAGTGTCTGCGTGATGCCCGCCAGGCTGACGGCAGTGCCGTTCGCCGTGTCCCGGTACATGAGGGTGCCGTCATTCACCCGCAACCGGCGGATGTCGAGATCCGCTGCCCCCGCACTCCCGCGGATGTCCGCACCGTCCGCCATTGCCGACAGGTCATCCACTTCGCCGGCCGTGACGTCGATCCTCAGGACCGGACGCTCGAGTGCGATCTCGTCGATCACCACCCTGCGCCGCAGCAGCGGCAGCAGACGCGGGCGCAGATCCACGCGATCGACGCTGGCCAGCGTCGATTCAGGGTCGGTCGAACGACCGATCCGTACGTGCTCAAGCGCCACGGCGGGACGGGGGAACAGCCGAATGGCGAACCGCTCCACCTGGACTTCGCGATTCAGCGCGGTCGATGCCTGCGCCGCCGCGTACGCGCCGATCCGCTCCGCAGGCAGCAGCAGAACGGCCACAGTCATGAGAACTGCCGCCAGGATGAGTACGCCAGAGGCGATGAGTATGCTGCGTCGCATGTCTGCTTTTCCCTGTATCGGTACGCCCGCAAGATAGCGTATCCGGCGCGACAGGTCGACGCTCCGGACGATCATACGGGGGAGGTTTGTGAGTGCGACAGGGCCCGAAAGGTCCGGGATGTCCAACGGGGAGAACGACTGAGGGCGCGACCCCGTGGCCGCGCCCTCTGCGTATCAGTGTCGGTGCTGCGTACTGCTTCCTGTTGCGTGCTCCTTGAACTCCTGCGCTTCCTGCTTCACGAAATCCTTCGTTTCACGCACTTCATCCGCGAGCACTTCCTTGTCCCGCTGGAACGTCTCGCGGGTGTTCTCGAGCCGCAGTGCGTCGCTGTCCTTCACATCACTCGCAGCGCTCTTCATTGCCAGCGCCGCGGCAACCAGCAGCACGATCCCGACGATGAGACCGCCGGCCCAGAACGCGTCGCCGAGCAGGCGCCCGATGCCGAGTACGGCACCGGCCGTCAGCGCCAGACCGCCCATCAGCGCGAGTGACAGACCCACTCCGACCTTCGCGAGGTCCTTTGCCAGCGTCTGGCCGGCCTCACGGACATCGCTCGAGAGTGCTCCAGCAACTTCGCGCAGTTCCAGCTTGGCCAGTTCCAGCTCATCATGAACGAACTGCGACGCGTCGCTGTTGAGACGGCTCAACAATGTCTTCAGACCGACCTCGTCATTGCCGTTCGTGTACACCTCCCGGCCACGTTGCGATAGCTCCGGCATCATTACCTCCGTGGCTCGGAGAAGCCCCCGGGCTCCGAAAAGCCACCGTTCGTCTCCTTGTCGTCGCCGCCCGGCCAGATCTCGTCCACTGCATTGCGCGCTGTCTCACCGGCCGCATCGCGCGCCTTGTCGTGCATCTTCTCCGCGGAGCGACGAACCTGACTCTGCGCCTTGTCGAGCATGCGATCACGGGTCCGGCCCATGACCTCGTGCTCCTTCTGCGTCTCCGGGATGATCAGTCCGGCTGCCACACCGATCGCCAGTGCGACCGCGCCGGCGGCTACGGGGTTCTCGCGCATCGAGTTCTCGACGCGGTGCTCCGCGCGCTGTGCACGGTCCTTCGCCTCATGCGCCCAGTCGCTCACGCGGTCGCGCGTCTCGTGCATCGCGTGGCTGGCACGCTCCTGCACGTCATCCACTGCACTGCTCACGCGCTCCTGCGCTTCGCCGAGCTTGTCGCCCGCTGCGTGCAGCGCGTCAGACGCCTTGTCACGGATGCCGTCGTCCGACCCATCGTCGCGCAGTGAACTGCCCGCGCCCGCTGCGAAACCTGTCGAGCGTGCATCCGGACGCTCCGTATAGCCGTGGTCGATGCTGCCGGTGCCGCCCACGCGGCCCTCGGCGGCGCCGCGGGAGCCTGACGCGCCATAACCCGTCTCGGACTGGCCCGTCCTGCCATAGCCTGCGGCACCCGTCTCCCCGGCAGCGCCGTATGAGCCGACAGACCCGCGGACCGACGACTCGCTGTAGCGCGAGCTGCCATACCCCGACCGGTAGGGAACCGCCGGACCCGTGCTGTACGTATCGAAGTCGTTGCGATCGTCCGCGTCGCGGCGATTCGCGAGCAGCCACGCGAGCCCGACTCCGACCATGCCCGCCGGTACCGGGTTCTCTCTGATGGTCGCCCAGATTCCGCGACCGGCATCCGTTACTCCGTGTTCGACATCCCGCATGGTATTCCTCGCCTTCCGCTTCACGTTGTCCTTCGCATCCTCGATCTGCTCACGGGCCTTCGCCTTCAGTTCCGACTTTACCCGATCCGGATTGACGCGATCGCCGATCTGCTCGATCGTCTCACCCATCCGGGCGCGCGTAGCATCAATGCTCTCGCGTATCTCGCGCTCCGATCGTTCACTCATAGCTGCCGCCCGTCCGGCTGCCACCGTCCTGAAACGCGTTCGTTCCACTGCGGCCCTCGAACGTACCGGTATCCGCCGTGCCGCTCTCCGGCAGCATCCGGTCGAACCGGTCCCCGCCCTGCGAGCTCCCGTATCCCTGTCCATCCAGCCGCTCGATCTGCGCGGGTGAGCTCTTCAGGAATCGTGCGCCCGCGAAGCCGAGTACGAACGCTCCGCCGAGAAACAGCGGCGTGTGCTCGCGTGCGAAGCGGCGCACGTCGTTCGTGAGCGCATCGACATCACGCTGTTCCAGATACCTGGATACGCCCTCGACACGCTCAGCCGCGCTGTTCAGCAACGGACGATACTGGTCCTGGTCCGCCGACAGGTCGTCACTACCCCGCCGCAGCACGTCGGCGATCGTGCGGATTCCGTTGGTGAGGCGCTCCTTCTGCTCGTCAGCGCGCGTCCGGGCCTCGCGCCGGGCCGTGTCGCCGATCTCGTGCGCCTTGTCCTGTATCTTGTCGCCGATCTCGTGGGCCTTCTCCCGTCCTTCGTCCGCCAGGTGGCCGGTCTTCTCGCCGGCCGCCGCCGCGATGCTCGATGCGGTGTCCTTCACGGAATCCTTCGCATCACCGACCTTGTCCTTCACCTTGTCCGTCGTGCTGCGCCGGCCTTCGGCGTTCGTCTTGTTCGTCATTAGCTGCTCCTCGTCAAATCCGACGCTGGTACAAATAAAAACGCACCCTCCAGTTGGCATCCGGACAGTGCGCTCACTACTGGCGTACTATGCATCCCTTGTGCCACGCGTCTTGCGTATACACGCTGTGAGCCGCGAGACTTCGTCATGGCGGATGCAATGACGGGAACGCCGACCGAGACCTGGGCAGGTATGCTTCACCATCGCACATACATCCTGGATCCGGATGCCGACTGGGTTGTGCTGGTGCACGGTGCCGGTGGCAGCTCATCGATCTGGTTCCGCCAGCTGCGCGCGTACTGCGAGCAGTTCAATGTGCTGCTGGTCGATCTGCGCGGACACGGCGAGTCGGCGCTGGTGGCCGACGGCAGGGATGGCGACCGCTACACGTTCGAAGGCGTCAGCCGCGACGTACTCGAGGTACTGGACCACCTGGGCATCGAGCGCGCGCATTTCGTCGGCATATCGCTCGGCTGCCTCATCATCCGCACCATCGCCGAACTGGCGCCGGACCGTGTACAGTCGATGGTGCTCGGCGGCGCGATTGCGCGGCTCAACCTGCGATCCCGCCTGCTCGTGCTGCTCGGCAACACGTTCAAGCGCGTGATCCCGTTCATGTGGCTGTACCGGATCTATGCCTGGATACTGCTGCCGCGCGCCGGCCACCAGGAGAGCCGGCTCATCTTCGTGCGCGAGGCGCAGAAACTCGCACGCAAGGAGTTCCTGCGCTGGTTCCGCCTGACGATGGAACTGCCACCCATCCTGCGATTGTTCGAGCAGCGCGACACCGGCATCCCGACGCTCTATCTGATGGGAGCCGAAGACCACATGTTCCTGCCCGCCGCCCGGCGGCTCGCGGAGCGCCACCGTCGCGCGGTGCTGCACGTGATCGAACGCTGCGGCCATGTCTGCAATATCGAGAGGCCGCAGCTGTTCAATGAGGTCTCGATAACCTTCATGAAGGACCCGGTCGCAGCGACGGCCGGCTGAAACGCCTAGCCCGCCGTCCGCGCATGCATCTGCGTTTCCGCCGCGATGTTCTCCAGCAGTTCCCGGAGCCGGCGCGCGACAGGGCCCCAGTCGTAGTGGTCCTCCGCAACCTTCCGTAGTGTGCGCCGATAGTTCGAGCCAACCCCCAGCGCGCCTGGCACGGCAGCAGCGATGTCGGCCACAATGCTGGCCGCATCCGGCCGCACTTTCATCAGGTCGCCGTGTCCCTCATCGAGCGATGGCGCGGTGCGATCGATCTTGACCTTCATCCCGCCCCAGTACGTGCCGATCGGAAACACTCCCGATGCGAGCGCCTCGAGGAAAACGAGCGGACCGGACTCGATCACCATCGACGGAAATACGGCCACGTCGCAGCATGGCAGCAGCCACGCCATCTCCCGGTGCGTCAGGTAACCCGTGAAGACGACGGTGTCCGGCTTCAGGTAGCGCGCTGCGGCGTCCCAGTATGCGTCGAGTTCGCCGCGCAGAGCGAGCGCATCCCAGAACATCCCCACCGCCGCGAGGTGCTCCGGCTCACCCGCATCGATGGTCGCCGCGTGGTCCAGCACGCGCGCGGCCATCTGCCGGTCACCCTGTGAGAGCGCATGGGCGAACGCTTCCAGCGGCTCCCGCAGCGGGCCGTGCCCGACCACTACGAGGCGCGCGCGCGGTGACTGCGATGCGATGATGGGAAGTGCCGCGAGCACGGCATGGATGCCCTTCGCCGCAATGAGACGACCCACGAACACGATGACCTGATCGGTAGACCAGTCGATGGTGGCGAGTTTCGTCTCGACATCCTCGTCCGGCTGCTTCGCGGCGTATCCACCGACCCCAGCGCATACTGCCGCCACGTCAGTTTGCGCCGCCAGCCCGGACGCAAACCGCTCAGCCTGCGCGCGTGACCTGCCGCGCTCCACGGACTCGAGCAGACTCCCGATACGTTCGATGTTGGTCGCGCGAGCCGCCGGCTCGATCGGCAGGAACGCGGACGTGTCCACTCCCAGATCCAGACGCGACAGCTTCGCATCCAGATCATGCACCGCGTCGCCGAACGCCTCGGCGGCACGCTGCGCCACCTCATCGCTGATCGCGAACACGCCCGCCGCGTGATCGAATGCGTCCGCCGCCAGCCGCCGCAGCCGCTCGTCCGGCTTCACCGCATACTCCAGTGCGCTGCCGTGCGGCATGATGGCGTACGGCACACCCGTCCAGGCTGATACCCGCTGCGCGACAACACTCATCAGCAGTGCATGATTCGCGTGCATCACCGTGATGCCGTGATCATGAACCACGCGCGTCACCACTTCGACATTGCGATGGATGTAGTCCTCGAGCGCGAGGTCGTCCATCTCCGTCATCGGAATGACGTGCTCAAACTCCTCGTAATCGTCCCACACGTACACCGGCAGCGTGTCGCCCAGCACCGGCTGGTGCATGATACAGCGACCCGCATACTCCGTCTCCCGGTCCAGCACACACGCGCGCGTGCCATCGGCAGCGTACGTGTACACCTCGCCCACGAAATCGTACTTCGCGGG
This sequence comes from Gemmatimonadota bacterium, assembly GCA_018224305.1. Classification (GTDB taxonomy): domain Bacteria; phylum Gemmatimonadota; class Gemmatimonadetes; order Longimicrobiales; family RSA9; genus SH-MAG3. The sequence continues at coordinate 1,055 of JAGTUV010000017.1, read as the reverse complement.
GTGCGGTTCCTGGCAGACGAGATGGATCGTTGCGCCGTCACGAACCAGCGCCCGGACGACGGACCGCGTCCAGAGGTTGCTGCCTGAGCCGTCGAGCAGATACCCGTGCAGTAAGCATATCATGCCGTGCGCCGGGTGCACGGAACGCGCCAGTCAGCTCAGGACTGCGACACCGGCCTCACATGCAGCAGCAGCCTGAACACGTCGCGCACGAACGCTCCATAGTCGCTCTTCATCCACGGCGTGCGGGACGCCCGCTCCAGCCACGCGATCGCCGCCAGGTAGCCGGCTTCCGCCCGCCGGTGCGCATCCACCAGCGAGGCGCCCATCTCACTGAGCTGCTCCTTCAGGAACACGACACGACGGCGCTCCATCTCCGCGACCCGCTCAGCCACCGCACGGTCCCGCCGGCCCCAGGCCCGGACCTCGGCGTCGCTCAGACCGCCCGTCGGCCGCGCCAGTTGCCGGAACAGCGACCCGATCCGCTGCTCCGGCGTCGGCTGCGATGCCGCCGCCTCCAGCGAGATCACGGCCGCCGCCTCCCACCGCTCCAGTACCGCGTCCAGCAACGCCGGCCGGTCCTTGAAATGCCAGTAGAAGCTGCCCTTCGTGATACTCAGGTCGCGCGCGATCGCCTCCACGCGCACCGCCTCCACTCCCCCGTCCGACATCGCCTGTGCCGCGGCACTCAGCCATTCTTCGCGCCCGCTCATCGTGCCCCCATACGGAATCGTATGGAACATGGTAATAACAAGTCATACGCCGCACCAGTCGCACGGCATCAGTCAGGTCGAGCCGGGGGCTTCCGCGGAGCGGTGGTCAGCCCGGATGCCTCTCGTTACCGACGGGCGATGTGAAGCTTGACCGCGATCGGCTCGTCGACTAGCGTGGGACGTGGCGGCACATTCGCTTTCCGGCCGCTCCGCACCACTCAGAACGGGTCCTCATGGATGCACCAACGGGTGTGATCCGGCTCGCGACCCTGGGCCAGCTGAAACTATCCTCCGCCCGGGGCGCACCCATCCAGTCCGTACTTGCCCAGCCCAAACGCACTG
>JAGTUV010000016.1 GCA_018224305.1 Gemmatimonadota bacterium | reverse complement strand
TCCTCGCCGACCATCTTCTGCAGCTTGGCGCGGATGGACCGGGCGCTTGCATCCTCGCCGCTCGCCGTGGCGAGGGCGCTCGAGAAGAAGAACTTGAGCGGCAGCACGCCGCGCGGCGTCTGTACGAACTTCTCGTTCGTCACGCGAGACACCGTGGACTCGTGCATGTTGATGACCTCCGCAACCTCACGCAGAGTCAGCGGCTTCAGATACTGCACACCCTTCTCGAAGAACTCCCGCTGCCGATCGACGATGAAGTTCATCACTTTCAGCATCGTCTGACGACGCTGCTCGATCGCCTGGATCATCCAGTTCGCGCTGTTCAGCTTGTTGCTGATGAACTCCTTGTTCTCACCCTTGAACTTGCTCTTGTCCTTTGCGATCTCACGGTACGCGCGCGACAGCTTCAGCCGCGGCAGGCTGGTGTCGTTCAGGAACACCAGATACTCGCCGTCAATCTTCTCCACGATCAGGTCCGGCGTGATGTAGTTGTCCGGCGGCGCCGAGTATTTCAGGCCGGGCTTCGGGTCCAGCTTCGCGACCTCGTCCGCCGCGGTCTGCACATCCTTCGGAGTGATCGACAGATCCTTGGATATCTCCGACCAGCGATGGTTGATCAACTGGTCGAAGTACTCGCTGACGATGCGATAGGCCAGCGTGTCTTCCATCTCGAAGTCCTGCAGCTGCAGCACCAGGCATTCGCGCAGGCCACGCGCTCCGATCCCCGCCGGATCGAACGCCTGAATGACACGCAGCATCTCCTGTCCGTCTTCCAGCGTGAACGGCTTCGCCTCCTCGCCCTCATCCTGCGCCCAGTCCGCGCCGGCATCCTCCAGCCACAGGTTCAGGCCCTCCACGACTTCCTCGATCGAGCACGTCAGATAGCCGTTCTCGTCGATGTTGCCAATGATCTCATCGCCGAGCAGAACCTGCCGCGCCGACAGCCGCAGCAGCACCAGCTGGTCTCGCAGGTGGTCATAGAGATCATGCACCTCGACACTGACCGGCTCGAAGTACTCCTTCTCCTCGTACTCCTGCCGCCGGCCGCCCGCCTCGAAGCCTTCCAGGAGGATCTCCTCCCAGTCGATCTCTTCGGCCTTCTCCTTCTCTTCCTTTTCCTTTTCCTTTTCCGCCGGAGTGATCTCCTCCTCCGTGACCTGCGGCTCCTCGAGGTCCAGGAACGGATTGTTCAGCATCTCCTGCTTGATGTGCTGCTGCAGGTCGAGCAGAGGCATGTACAGAAGATCCATCGCCTGATAGAGGCGTGGATTGATCTTCATCTCCTGCTTGAGATGCGTCCCCTGGTACAGACCTGTGCGTATGCTCATGCGACTACTTCCGGACGCCGGTACCGCTCGCGCATGCGCGCCGTGAGCGTAGGACCAAAGTAGATTTCAGCCACTTCATCATTCCACACCAGCTCAGCCACCGTTCCCGACACGCGGACCTTCCCATCGTACATGATATACGCGCGATCAACGATGTCGAGCGTCTGCTCCACGTTGTGATCGGATATGATTACCCCTATGCCACGGTGGCGGAGGTCCGCCACGATCTGCTGAATGTCGTGTACTGCGATCGGGTCCACACCAGCGAACGGCTCGTCCAGGAGCATGAACTTGGGCTCCGACACCAGCGCCCGCGTGATCTCCAGCCGGCGCCGCTCGCCGCCCGAAAGCGAATACGCCCGCGCTTTACGCAGGTGCTTCAGGCCGAGCTCATCGAGCATGTGCTCCAGCCGTTCCTTCCGCGCCGCACGCTTCAGCGGCATCGTCTCCAGAATGGCGAGGATATTCTCCTCGACCGTCAGCTTCCTGAAGATGGACGGCTCCTGCGCCAGATAGCCTATCCCCGCACGGGCCCTCTTGTACATGGGGGTCCGGGTCAATTCGCGCTCGTCGAGGAATACCTTGCCCTTATCGGGCCCGATCAGCCCCACGATCATGTAGAACGTGGTAGTCTTCCCGGCGCCGTTGGGGCCCAGTAGCCCCACGATCTCGCCCTGCGAAACTTCGACATTCACGTCCGACACCACCCGCCGCCGCCGATAGGCCTTTACGAGGCCCTGCGTGGTCAACCGGCTCCCGGCCGCGCGCGGCGCCGCCAGAGGGCCTCTGCGTGGTGCAGCCCGCAGGCTGGTATCGAGCAGACTCCCCACTGCCGCCTCGAGCTGCGCCACTACCCCGGCACGGCCCTCCGCTCCGCTCCAGTACTCCGGCGCGACGCGCGCGCGCTCCCAGGCCTCACCTTCCGGCTCCGCGAGCACGACGCGGTCGGCGACGAGGCGTGTGAGCACATGCTCGTCGAAATAGCGGTCGGCATCCTCGGGCGTGGCATCCGCACCGGCGATGGCCATCGGCGCCAGTGCATCGACATCATCGCGCGCGACATACTCGCTGCGTATGGCGGCAACCCACTCGCCGCGGTCCAGCACTCCTTCGTCGCTCGCCCTGCGCACCAGCTCGAGCAACGCCGCCGCGATGGACGCCTCATGCGACTTGAGCCGGCCGACATACTCGAGGAGCATCATTGGCTACCCGGAGGTGTTGCGACGCCCACGGCACCCGTCGTCGCGCGTGCGGCCTCCGACGGCTGAAGGTACACGCCGCGGGCATCGCCTGCGGCGGACACCGTGCCCACCTGGCCGTCGATGAAGTTCACCTCGATGTAGCTCGACAGCAGATAATTGAATGACAGACGCGCCTCGGGATTGCCCTCGTCGACCACGCTGTACATCGACTGCGCCTGATCGCCGTGGGCAGCCAGCTGCTCCATCACCGTCGCGGTGGCTGTCGAATCGACCTCCGCCCTCGGATTGGGCGCGAACCGCGCACGGACGGTGTCGCCTCGCATCCAGTCCCGCGAAAGCAGTGCAAGCACTTCGGGCGTAGCCTCGGGAAGCCGCGCGCGGAGCGAGTCCGGGAGCACGCGCTCGCCGAGTGCATTGCCGATGGCCACCGCTTCGCTGATCTGCTGGTTGGGCGCGAGCACGTCAATGGAGTCGGCATCCATGCTGAACCCATCCGACTCGACGTGCGGGCGGGAACCCGCGGCCGCACCGGACGGCGCCTGCCCCCCCATCGCCACCAGGCGTTCGACGCCTCCGTTCGCGAACATCAGCCGGATCGCGCGAGCGGTGACGCGGAGGTCCTCCGCCACCAGTGACGCAGTCCCCCGTGCAAGCACCTCGTCGATCTCGTCCTGATCGTCCACGGTGGCCGTTATGCTGTCCCCCCGCAGTTCCTGCGAAGGGAGCTCGACGACGGCGTCCCCCATGACATCCAGGCGGCGTGTCGCATCGCTGAACTCAATCGCGTGTCCCGTCGCCGTGAGCGAGTCCCGACGCAGCAGCGCCGTGCCTGTTCCGCGGAACGACTGGCCTCCCGTCATGCGGATTTCCTGTGCTTCCAGGACTGTGCTGTCGCGCACCATGCCCGGAACGCGTCGGCGAGGCACCCCCGTCTCCGTCACCTCGCCTGGCGCGGCCGCCGCCATGCCTCCCGCCGTAGTCTGGAACATGACCGCGCGCGGACGACCGCCCGTAGCGATCAGCAGACTCCCCCGGTCCGCGGTCTCCTGGTAGATGTCGAGCAGTTCCGACCTGATGACGGATCCGTTCGACTTCTCGCGCAGCACCACCCCCGTCCGCGCGTGCAGCTGTTCCGTCTCCGTGAAGTACTGCGCGAATTCCGATCGCAGGGAGCGCTCCGGGTCATCCACCTGTACATCGCCGTTCAGCGTGATCAGACCGTTCGCGACGGAGTACGTCGCTGTCTGGGCGACGATGCGACGATCGCCGCCGTCGCATACGAACACGGCCTCCGTGACGTACCACGACTCGAACGGCGTCCCCTGATTGTTGATCAGGAACCGGCGCGTGGGATTATCCAGGAGTGTACATTCGGAAGCCTGCTGCGCCTGTACGGCCGCGGCTGGCACGAGCGCGCCGAGCATCGCCAGGAGTACGAACGCAAGCAGCCTCATCGCCGGTTCACCGGAAGCGGCAGACCGGTGCCGGCGCCGCCGGTCAGATCGAAGTTCAGAAACTGGTCGTCCACCGTGAACTTCTCGGCGCGCATCTCCGTGCCGGTGTTCATCAGCATCCGCGTGAATACATCACTCCAGATCCGTTTCGTCCCGGGATCGTAGTGCAGTTCCTCCGTCCAGATCGTGCGGCCGTCCGGGCCGGGGATGACGAGCACGACGTCACCGCGGGCAACCGTCTTCTGCGTATCGGTATTGAGATTGCCCGACTCGGCTGTCAGTGTCGACGTCAACTCGCCCGCATCGTTGAACATCTCGAGCGTGACCACGCGCAGCGTGGTGGAGGAGGAGTCCTCGAACATGTATGCGGTATCGGCCTGCAGTCGGGCGCGGCGGACACCGTCGCTGGTGTAGAGATGATCAATGCCGAGCACTACCTGATCGGACGGTAGCGACTCATACTCCCCAGTGAGCGGAGTGGTCGCAGCGTCACAGGCGCCGAGCAGCGCCAGAATCAGCAGGACGGGGGTGCGCGTTCTCATGCGTACATCATACCGCGTTGGCACGCAGAAGATCATGCAGGTGGACGAGTCCCACGAGACGGCGCTCCGCCGACACGACGGGGAGCGCCATGATGCCGTGCGTCTCCATGACATAGACGGCCGCTGCCGCCAGTTCCTCCGCCTCCACGACCTTCGGGTCCGGGTTCATGACTTCGCCCACGGGCGTGTCGAAGATGTCCTCCTCACGTTCCATGCGGCGCGTCAGGTCGCCCGACGTCACGACTCCGATGACGCGGCCGGCCCCGTCGACCACGGGCACCGTGCCGCGCTTCGACGCAAGCAGCATCACGCACTGCCGCATGGGCGCATCCGGGCCGAGGCGCGGGTAGTCTTCATCCACCATGACATCACGAACGCGAAGCGTCAGTTTCCGGCCGAGTGACCCGCCCGGGTGCAGTCGTGCGAAGTCGTCGCGCGTGAAGCCGCGCGTCTCGAGGAGGGCCACGGCCAGCGCATCGCCCATTGCGAGGGCGGCGGTGCTGGATGTCGTCGGTGCGAGGTCGAACGGGCACGCCTCCTCGCTGACGGAGCAGTCGAGCAGGACGTCCGCAGAGCGGCCGAGCGTCGAGTGCCGGCGTCCCGTCAGCGCGACGATGCGCACGCCGAGACGCTTGAGGTACTCGACCAGGCCGGTCATCTCGCTCGACTCACCACTCTTCGACAGCAGAATCGCCACGTCGTCGCGGCTGACAATCCCGAGGTCCCCGTGCAGCCCTTCGACCGGATGCAGGAAGATCGCGGGCGTGCCCGTGGACGTCAGCGTCGCGGCGATCTTGCGCGCGACGATGCCGCTCTTGCCGATCCCGCTCACGATGACGCGGCCGGGCGCGTCCAGAATGAGTGTGGCCGCGGCCGCGAACTCCTCGCCCACACGACCTTCGAGGTCGCGCAGCGCATCGGCTTCCATGCGCAGCACCCGACGCCCGGAGGCGATCACCTGCGTCATGTCAGCGAGCGCCGGCACGTTCCGACTCCCGGGATTCCTGTAGTGCGGCCGCGCGGACATCGAGCACACGGTCCAGCAGCGCGGGCAGCCGATCCAGCGACAGCATGTTCGATCCGTCCGACGGCGCACGTTCAGGCTGCGGATGCACCTCCAGGAACAGCGCGTCCGCTCCCGCCGCCATTGCGGCGAGCACGAGCGGCTGGATGAACTGGGGATCGCCGCCGCTCGCGCCATCCGCGCGGCCGGGCCGCTGTACGCTGTGAGTGCCGTCGAAGATGACCGCTGCGGCCGTCGCTTCACGCATGCGCACGAACGAGCGCATGTCCACGACGAGGTCGCCGTAACCCAGCAGCGTACCGCGCTCGGTGACAGCTACCGCGCCGGCACCCGCTGCCCGGGCCTTCGCCACCGCGCCGGCCATGTCCTCGGGGGCCATCCACTGCCCCTTCTTGATGTTTACAGCGCGTCCCGTGCGCGCCGCGGCCTCCACCAGGTCCGTCTGGCGGCTGAGGAATGCCGGGATCTGCAGGACGTCACACACCTCGCCGACTGCGACCGTCTGCTGCGCCTCGTGAACATCGGTCAGCAGCGGCAGGCCCGTCGCTGAGCCCACCCTCTCGAGCAGCCGCAGTCCCGCATCGATGCCCGGCCCGCGCGCCGCGCCGGCCTTGCTCCGGTTCGCCTTGTCGAACGACGCCTTGAACACGATCGGCACCCCCGTCTTCACGTGCAGATCCGCGAGTGCCTCGCCGATGCGCATGTTCAACGCATCGTCCTCCAGCACGCAGGGACCCGCGATCAGAAAGAAGCGGCCGTCGAACAGGGCGTCCACACTCATGTTGGTATGGGTTCAGTCTTGAAACGCGCGGCCCCGGTGCCGCTGTCTTCCGTTGCTGTGCGCCGCGCGAGTGCCGCCCCGACGAACGCTTCGAACAGCGGATGCGCTTCCGTCGGCCGCGACTTCAACTCCGGATGGAACTGGCAGCCCAGGTACCACGGGTGCTCCGGTACCTCGATGATCTCGACGAGGTTGCCATCGGGAGAGAGGCCGCTGAAGCGGATGCCGTGCTTCCCGAGCAACTCGCGATACGCGTTGTTGACTTCATAGCGATGCCGGTGCCGTTCGCTGATCTCCAGCGTTCCATAGGCATCGGCCGCGCGCGAGCCCGGTGTCAGCCGCGCGGCGTACGCACCGAGTCGCATCGTGCCGCCAAGGTCAGTCACCTGCCGCTGCGAGTCCATCAGGCAGATCACCGCCTCTGCCAGGTCGCCGTTGAATTCGGCTGAATTCGAATCCCGCAATCCGCAGACGTTGCGCGCATACTCGATCACCGCGCACTGCAGTCCCAGACAGATGCCGAAGAACGGCAGCCCGTTCTCGCGCGACCAGCGCACGGCGTCGAGCATGCCCTCCACTCCTCGCACGCCGAAGCCCCCGGGAATCAGCAGGCCGTCATACTGATCGAGCAGTTCGGCACCACGGCGGCCGTTGACCCCCGGCCGCTCTCCGTCCGCCGGACGCTCGCCGTTCGAGCCGGCGTGTAGTGCATCCTCGTTCTCCGTGCCTGCCGTAGCAGCATCCGGCTTTCCCTTCCGCACTTCCGGCATCTCGAAGTCTTCGCTCGACAGCCAGTCGATGTCGACGCCCACGTCGTTGGCGATACCGCCGTGAATCAGTGCCTCCTGCACGGACTTGTATGAATCGACGAGGGACGTGTACTTGCCGACCACGGCAATGCGCACACGGCCGTGCTTCGGATTCCGCACCCGCTCCACGATCGTCTCCCATTCGCTCAGATCCGGCGTGGGCGTCTGCAGACCGAGCTTCGCCACGATCAACTCGTCCAGCTTCTGTGCACGGTATGCAAGCGGGACAGCGTAGATGCTGTCGACATCGAGCGCCTCAATGACAGCCGCAGGGTCCACGTTCGTGAACAGCGCCGTCTTGCGCTTGAGTTCGTCCGAGAGTGGACGGTCGGTGCGGCAGATCAGGACGTCCGGCTGAATTCCGATCTCCATCAGCTCGCGCACCGAGTGCTGCGTCGGCTTCGTCTTCAGTTCTCCCGCCGCCGCGATGTAGGGGATCAGCGTGAGATGGATGAACAATGTGTGCTCGCGTCCGACGTCCTGACGGAACTGCCGGATCGCTTCCAGGAACGGAAGCGACTCTATGTCGCCGACCGTACCGCCGATCTCCGTGATCACGACATCGCGACTCGGCGCCAGCCGTCGCACGGCATGCTTGATCTCATCGGTGATGTGCGGCACCACCTGTACCGTCGCTCCGAGGTAGTCGCCGCGACGTTCCTTCGTGATCACGTCCAGATAGATGCGACCGGTCGTGATGTTGTTCGCCTGCGACAATGACTCGTCGATGAACCGCTCGTAGTGACCCAGGTCGAGGTCCGTCTCCGCACCGTCGTCCGTAACGAACACTTCACCGTGCTGGAACGGCGACAGCGTGCCCGGATCGACGTTGATGTACGGATCGAACTTCTGGATCGTCACGCGCAGACCGCGCTCCACCAGCAGGCGGCCGATCGACGCGGCCGCGATTCCCTTCCCCAGCGACGACACGACGCCGCCGGTGACGAAGATGTACTTGGTGGGGTGTCGGTTCTGCTCGCTCATCGCACGCTGCCCCTCAGGTATGGTTTTCACTCAGTAACCTCTGCTCCGCACGCTCCGCATCCGCCAGCGTGTCCACCCCGCCCTCCGCCGCCGGCACCACCCCCACCCCGATCGTCAGGCCTGCGCTCAGCGCCCGCAGCTGTTCCAGCCGCTCGATCGACTCGAGGTCCGACACCGGCATCCCGCTCCAGCCCCGCAATACTTCCGGCCGGTACGCATACAGCCCCACATGCCGCAGGTACGGCGCTGCCTGCAACTCTTCCGGGCCAGGATCTCCATCCCGCCGGTGCGGGATCGGGCTCCGTGAAAAATAGAGCGCGGCGCCATCCGCTCGCCGCGTCACCTTGACCACCCCGGGATCGCGCCATGCCTCCAGCGTAACGACCGGCGCTGCGACAGTACCAATGTCGAATCCCCTGGCCACCTGCGCCACTGCCTCCGCGACATGCGCTTCCTCGATGAACGGCTCATCGCCCTGCACGTTCACGATGACATCATACCCCGCCCAGCCATCCCGCATCACCAGCTCCGCCAGCCGTTCCGTCCCCGACTCGTGCCGCTCCGCGGTCAGTTCCACTTCCGCGCCCCAGTTCCGGCAGGCCTCGACGATCTCCGTGGCATCCGTAGCGATCACTACCCGGTCGAACACCCCGAAGCGGGAAACGCGGCGCCACACCCACTCGAGCAGGGGTCTGCCCGCGATCGGGTGCAGCGGCTTGCGTGGCAGCCGCTCCGAGCCGAGCCGGGCGGGAATGACGCCCAGCGTCCGTCCGTTGCGCACATTGACCGGGGGCAAAAGGGGCGCGCGCTATGCAATTTTCACGCCGAAAGGTAACGGCCGCCGCTCGCCCTGTCAAAGAAATCGGACCGGCGCCGGGCGCCTTCCGCACTGCCGGCCTAGCGGCCGGCCTGCCACGGATAGGCGCGGCGCGGGAACGTCACGCCGGCGGTAAACTCGAGGTCATCGTTGAAGCGTGATGGGTGGGTCACGGCGCGTAGATACAGCATGCTGAACCGGAGTCGGACCCCGATGTTCTGCTCCAGTCCGGGCGACTCCTCAGCCGTCCATGCCATGCCTGCGGCGTGCAGGAGGTCGATGTGGGGCCGTCCGAGAAAGCGGACCGCGAGTCGCCGGGGCAGCGGGATCGAATACTCGGTCTCGACGAACGCGACACGGTCACCGCGGAACTCGGCATCATCGTAGGTATAGAGGGTTCCGGACCCGCCGACGAAGCTCCAGCGCTGGAGTGGCAGGGACTCGGTACCGGGCAGCGGTCCCTGCACGTGCGGCTGGATCCGCAGCGTGTGGTTGGCCAGGGCGGCCATGGCCCAGTCCGCATCGATCTCGTAGCGGCCGAACGAGAAGTCGCCGTCGAAGGCGTCGGTGGCGAACTCGACGGCGGCGTGAATCTCCATCAGATGACTCGGCAGGGTCCACACGCTGCCCGCACCGATCACGGCGCTCATGATCCGGCTGTCCGTGACCGCCAGATTGTCGCTGCGGAAATCACCGATAATGCTCCACGGATTTCCCGCAACGAGCGGTGAGGCGTCTTCGACCTGTGCGCGAACGAAGGCATTTGTTATTCGCGCTCCGCCCTCCAGCATCCGGCGTAACTCTGCATACCCGCGATCCGCAGTGTAGTAGTCGCGACGGTCATTCGCAGTCACGATGGAACTGATGCTGTTGACGAGATCCGACCGGATCCATCGTTCATTGGTGACCGTGGTGCGTTCGACCCCGGCGGCGACTTCCGTGCGGCGCCGCGTGGCGGCCAGCTCGAGGCCGCCCGTGAACGCACTGCGTTCCGTTCGATAGTCCAGCCGGGTACGAACGACAGGTTCCAGGTCGCCGATCCGCGGCAGCATGTATCCCGCACCCGCACTGAGTGTGAGGCCGTCCACGCGATCGTACGTCGGAATCTGGAGCCCCATGATGCCATACAGCACGAATGCCGAGCGGGTGGTCGTACCCATGATCACGATGTGACCGTCCTCGCGCTGTTCGATCCGGTACGCAGCGTTCGGCTCGTTATGAATGGTACCGATGACGGCAGCGAGCTCCGAATAGTAGAGGCCGCCCCCGATGTTGCGGACGTCGCCCATGATGCGGGCTGTCGGCCGGACGAAGACATTTGCGTCCACGATCACGAGGTCACCCGTGATCATGCCTTCGAGCCGCAGCGTGGCGCCCGCCACCAGCGCGGTGCCGTGAATCGTGTCGTTACGCGACAACAGTGTGTCGCGTGCGATCAGCTGGTACTCACCGGACTGAACCAGCCGCTCCAGAAACCGGTCATTGTTCACGTCACCGCGACCGCGCACGGACACCGTCTGCGCATCGACGGGTCGCGCGTCAGCAACACCTGCCGCCAGTACCAGGGTGCACAGTGCGACGGGTCGCAGCATTGGAAAGCGTCTCATGTAGCACTCAGAAAGTTTCGGATCAGGTCGCGACCGCCCTGGCTGGCGATCGATTCCGGATGGAACTGCACGCCCCATACCGGATGCTCGCGGTGCCTGACCGCCTGAATCTCATCCTCCCACCCGGGCTCGTCCGTGCGCGCCAGCACCTCCAGATCCGGCGGCAGCGATCCGGGCGACAACACCAGCGAGTGGTAGCGTGTCACCTGCAGCGGGCTCGGCAGACCCTCGAACAGGCCCACACTGCCGTGTGCGATCGGCGACAGCTTGCCGTGCATGATCCTCCTGGCGCGTACAACCTCGCCGCCGTACGCTGCACCGATCGCCTGATGTCCCAGGCAGACGCCCAGTGTCGGTATCGTCGCGCCATAGCGGCGGATCACATCGACGCTGATCCCCGCCTCCGCGGGCGTGCATGGCCCCGGTGAAATCACAATGCGCTCCGGCGCCAGGTCCGCAATGTCATCGACCGAGATCTCGTCATTGCGTTTCACCACGGGTTCCACACCGAGTTCCCCGATGAGCTGCACCAGGTTCCAGGTGAACGAATCATAGTTGTCTATGACCAGCAGCACTGGCGTTCCCTTTCGGATGCTGGATGTCCTGCTCAGGCCCGCGGATGAAACCGCCGGTGCACGTCACGCAGATATTCACGTTCGACGTGCGTGTAGATCTGCGTCGTGGCAATATCAGCGTGCCCTAGCATCTCCTGCACCGAAGCGAGGTCCGCGCCGCCCTCGAGCAGATGTGTGGCGAACGAGTGCCTCAGCGTGTGCGGAGTCACGCGCTTCGTGATGCCTGCACGTTCGACGTGTCGGCGCAGGATCTTCCACACACCCATACGCGACAGCGGAGTGCCGCGCGCATTGAGGAACACTGCTCCCTCGCCACGGTTCCGCGCCAGACCCGGCCGGATCTCCCGAAGATAGACGATCAGTGCCTGCAGCGCTGCCCGGCCGAGCGGCACGATCCGCTCGCGCGAGCCTTTCCCGAGCACGAGCGCGAGACCCTCCTGCAGGTCGACGTCGCGCACCTTTACGGTGATGAGCTCCCCCACCCGCACACCGGACGCGTATGCGAACTCCAGCAGCGCCTTGTCGCGCCAGAACAGCCGTTCGGAGGGGTCGGGCGCCTCGAGGATACGCGTGATATCCTCGCGGCTCAGCACGTCCGGCAGGCGTCGCCAGGCGCGCGGCAACTCCACCCGGTCCGTGGGATCGGCGATGACTACCCCCTCGGCGAGCAGATACCCGAAGTAGGTGCGAAGGGCGGAAACATTGCGCCGGATGGAACTGGGCTGGAGCCCGAGGTCCTTCAGGTGGTAGACGAATTCGCGAAGGTCTGTGGCGTTGACATCGCCAGGGCGCTTCACACCCCGTGAGGTGAGATAGAGGGACAGGCGTTCGAGGTCGCGCCGGTATGCGTCGACGGTGCGCGGTGACAGGCCGCGCTCGAGCGCGAGGTGGTCACAGAACGGCTGCAGACCGAAGCTCATGGGTGCTCGCGCCGGGTCCGCACCCACCAGGCGGCCACCAGCACGATCAACACGGCGGCGATCGCAAGGAGGCCCACGCTGAATCGGCCGAAGAACTCCACGATGGCGCCCCAGTTCCGACCGGCCATCGCACCGACATAGACCAGAAAACCGTACCACAGGCCGGACGCGATCGCGAGCGGCGGCAGTACCCGCAACAGCGGCAAATGTGTGACGCCGGCGAACACCGGCACGACGGCACGGAACGCGGGCAGGAAGCGACTCACGAAGATCGCGGGCGTACCCCACCTCTCGTAGAACACACCGATCGTCTGGAGCTGTTTCGGTTTGAGCAGCCAGTGACCGACGGGAGTCTCGAAGAATCCCGCGCCGTAGCGATGAGACAGGGAATACACCAGTACGGCCGATGCCACATTGGACAGCCATGTGATGATGAAGATGAGCAGCGGATCGGCGCGGCCGGACTCGGCCATGAAGGCACCCAGCAGCACGAACGTGTCGGCCGGAATGGGGGGCACGATGTTCTCCACCGCCGCGCCCGCGCCGAGCACGACGTAGACCAGTGCGGGCGGCAGATTCATCAGCCACTGGAGGACCGCGTCGATGGATCCCTCCGCCGCCTCAGCCCTCGACCCGGTCGACGAGAACGACGGCCATCGCCGCCACGCCCTCGCCCGCCCCGATCCAGCCCATGCCTTCGTTGGTTTTACCCTTCACGGACACATGCGAGGGGGCTATGACGAGGGCATCGGCAATTCGCGCAGACATGGCGTCCGCATGAGTGCTGATCCGCGGCGCCTCGCACACGACCGTCACGTCCACATTCACAACCTGGTAGTTCTGTTCCGCGGCGAGTTGCCCGGCGCGGCGCAGCAGCTCGATCGAGTCCGCATCACGCCACGCTTCGTCCGTCGGCGGAAAGTGCCGGCCAATGTCACCGAGTCCCGCAGCGCCCAGGAGCGCGTCCGTGACCGCATGCGCAACCGCGTCCGCATCCGAGTGCCCCACGAGGCCCCGGTCATGGGCGATCTCGACGCCGCCAAGCACCAGACGCCTGCCCTCCGCGAACCGGTGTGAGTCGTAGCCCAGCCCGACTCTCATCCCTGCCGGCGCATGAGGCCGATGATGCGCAGGGCCAGGTGCGCCGCGTTCTTCGCGTTGTCGATGCCCACACACGCTACTGGAACACCCGGCGGCATTTGCGCGACGGACAACAGCGCATCCAGACCGCCGAGCGCAGCATTCAGCGGAACACCGATGACGGGCAGCTTCGTGTGCGCCGCTACGACACCCGGCAGTGCGGCCGACAGGCCCGCCCCGCAGATGACCACGGAAAAACCCTTCTCCTCCGCCGTGCGGGCGAGATCCGCCGTCCTGTCCGGATCCCGGTGCGCACTGGAGACCACGACCTCCGACTCCACTCCCGCATCCTTCAGAATCGGCAGCGCCTTCTCCATGCGCTCGCGATCCGATTCCGAACCCATCAGGATCAATACCTTGCTCACACCACGCTCCCCATCAGTTCCTGGTGCTGCCGGCGGCAGCACGGACAACCCTCATCTCCCGCCTGCTCCAGGCGGTAGTCCTGGTACCGGCGCGCCGGGCGGAACCCGGCGTCCTCGATGATGCGGCAGATCTCCCGCTCCGGCATGATAAAGTCGATGCCGGTAGCGCTCACCACGTTCTCCTCCAGCATCAGCGACCCGAAGTCGTTCGCGCCGAAGCGCAGCGCGATCTGCGCCATCTTCGGCCCCTGCGTGACGTACGACACCTGCACGTTCTCGAAGTTGTCGAGCACCAGCCGCGACAGCGCCGTCATCTTCAGGTAGTCCATGCCGGTCCCGAGATCGATCTGCCAGTCCTGCATCTCCGTCAGACTCGGCTGGAACGACCATGTGATGAACGCAGTGAAGTGTCCGGCGCCGCGCCCCAGCGAACGTTCCTGCGCAGCGCGCAGCTTGAGCACGTGCTCGAGACGATCTTCCCAGACTTCGCCCACACCGTACATCAGAGTCGCCGTAGTGAGCATGCCGATCTCGTGCGCGGCTTCATGGATCTCGAGCCAGCGCGCCGAATCGATCTTCTTCGGCGCAATGAAATCGCGGACCGCGTCCACGAGCACCTCGGCGCCCGCGCCCGGCATCGAGTCGAGCCCGGCCTGGTGCAGTTGCCGCAGCACCTCGTCCACCGGCAGCTTCGCCACCTTCGCCATCATCTCGACCTCCGACGCACTGAAGCCATGCACGTGGATCGGATGCTGCTCCTTGATGTAGCGCAGCAGTTCGAGATACCAGTCGAGCGGCAGATAGGGATTGTGCCCGCCCTGCATGAGGATCTGCACAGCGCCGACCGCCTTCGCCTCATCGATCTTGCGGCCGATCTCCTCGTAGCTCAGCACGTACGCCTCGTCATCCTTCGGACGACGGTAGAACGCGCAGAACCGGCAGTCGGTCACGCACAGGTTCGAGTAGTTGATGTTCCGGTCGACGATGTAGCTGACTACGCCTTCGGGGTGCTTCTGCCGGCGCAGCGCGTCCGCCTGCGCTCCGATCTCCAGCAACGGCGTGCGCCCCAGATAGTCCATCCAGTGCGCGATCTCCGCCGCGTGCGGCCGCGTGTGCACCGGCGGCGGCACGTACACGGGCTGCTCCACCCGCCGGGCAGCGCCAACGGAACCCGCGTTCGTCGGCTCATTCACCCGCGGGGCGGCGGACTGGAGGATCGGCAGCGACCGCTGCTCCTGCGGTGGCGCACCGTCCTGAGGTGCGGCTCCCGGTCCGCGCTCGAAGCCGTTTGCGCTGATCACCACGAGCGCACCTCATCGTAGTGCACGTTGCGCTCGACCGGCCGCTTGCCCGCATCCTTCACCAGCCGCACGATCTCGCCGAATGTCATGCCTTCCGGAGTGTGCGCACCCGCCTCGTGATAGATGCGCTCGCGGCGGACCGTGCCCTCGAGATCATCGACACCGAAATGAAGTGCGATCTGGCTCACCATCGCCGTGTTCATGATCCAGTGCGTCTTGATGTGCGGAATGTTGTCCAGGTACAGCCGCCCGATGGCGAGATTCTTCAGATCATCGAAACCCGTCGTGGCCGTGCCCGTGCGACCCAGTGCCTCGCCCAGCTCGTTGTTGTCCGGGTGATACGCCAGCGGGATGTACGTCAGGAATCCACCCGTCTCATCCTGCAGCTCACGCAGCATCCCCAGATGATCCACACGGTCCTGCAGGCTCTCGACGTGTCCATACAGCAGGGTGCAGTTCGTGCGGATACCCAGGCCGTGCGCCTTGCGGTGGACATCGATCCACTCCTCGGCGGCCAGTTTCCGCTGCGCGATGCTGGCCCGTACACCCTTTGCGAACACCTCGGCCCCGCCGCCCGGCATCGTCTGCATGCCCGCCTCGCGCAGCCGGATCAGCACGTCCTCCACGCTGCTTTTCTCGATGCGTGCCAGGTGCGCGATCTCCACCGCGGTGAGCGCCTTGATCTCGACACCCGGATGCCGCTCCTTCAGGCCGCGGATCAGGTCCTCGTAGTACGACACCCGCAGCTTCGGATGCAGGCCGCCCACGATGTGGAACTCACGTACCGGAGTATCGCTGGCGAGCGACGCCTCGTGGAACGCTTCCTCCAGCGTCATCGTATACGCCCCGTCCTCACGGGGCGTGCGTGCGAACGAGCAGAATGTGCACGTTGCGCGCAGGATGCAGACGTTGGTCGGATTCAGATGCTGATTGGCGCAGACGAAGACACGGTCGCCGTTCTTCTGCCTGTTCACGGCGTCGGCCAGGGCGCCGATCCCGATCAGGTCGTCGGACTCGAAGAGGGCAAGTGCGTCGGCGGGCGAGAGCCGCTCACCAGCGACCACCCGGTCGGCTATCGCGAACAGGCGCGGGTCGGTGGGGCGGATCCGGAGTTCCGTGTCCAGCGAATCGGCCATTGCTGCCAGGGCCGAGCTCATGCTTCTTTCCCGCTGAGTTCATCCAGGCGCCCCACGTCCGGAACGCAACTTCACAATGCGCAAGAATAGAGGGAAACGGTGTCGCGAGCAAGCGGCTTCCACGGGCGGAAAGGCAAATCCGGAGCGGGGGCTGGAGAAGGTCGAGTCCGGCGCAGTTCCACTCTCCTGCCACCGCTCCCGCTCCCACTCCGGCTCCCACATCCGGATTCGTATGAAACTACTGTCCGTCCCAGCGCTGGACGGTCAGACACACATTGTGGCCGCCGAAGCCGAACGAATTGGTGGCGGCGACACGGACGGGCTGCTCGATCGGCTGGTTGTGCGCGTAGTTCAGATCGCACGCAGGATCGGGCGTAGAGAAGTTGATGGTCGGAGGGATGAACCCGTCGCGACACACCAGGGTGCAGATCACGGCCTCGACCCCGCCCGCTGCGCCGAGCAGATGGCCGGTCATCGACTTGGTGGAGGCCATAACGAGATGGTACGCGTGATCGCCGAACACCGCCTTCACCGCGAGCGTCTCGTTGAGATCGTTCATGGGCGTCGACGTTCCGTGTGCGTTGATGTAGTCGACAGCGGTCGGTTCGAGGCCGGCATCCCGGAGAGCCGCCCGAATGGCCAGCTGCGCGCCTGCGCCCTCGGGCGCCGGTGCCGTGAGGTGGTACGCGTCCGCGCTCTGCCCGAAGCCGGTCAGCTCGCCGAAGATCTCCGCACCCCGTGACATCGCATGCTCGAGCTCCTCGAGCACCACGATGCCCGAGCCTTCACCCAGCACGAAGCCATCGCGCGTGGCGTCGAACGGACGGCTCGCCGTTTCGGGAGAATCGTTGCGGCTGGACAGCGCCTTCATGTTCGCGAACCCGGCAATCGTCAGCGGCGTGACCGTGGCTTCCGCACCGCCCGCCACCATCACGTCCGCTTCGCCGCGCTGTATGATTCGCAGCGCATCGCCCAGCGCATGCGCACTCGATGCACATGCCGACACCGTGCAGTAGTTCGGCCCGCGCATGCCGTAACGCATCGAGACGTGACCCGCTGCGATGTCAGGAATGAACATGGGTACGAAGAACGGACTGATCCGCTTCGGCCCGCGCTCCAGCATCACCCGCGTCTGTTCCTCGAACGTCGCAATGCCGCCGATGCCGCTGCCAATCACCACGCCCACGCGATCGAAGTCGACATTCGCCGGTTTGTCGGCCAGCCCGGCCTGCGTGACCGCCTCCTGCGAGGCGGCCATGGCGAGCTGCGCAAAGCGATCCATCCGCTTCGCTTCCTTGCGCTCCAGGTAGCGGTCGACGTCGAAGTTCTTGACCTCCGCGGCAAAGCGGACATCAAAATCCGTAGTGTCGAACTGCGTGATGGGGCCCGCACCGGTGCGGCCGGCCTTCAAAGCGTCCCACGTGCTCTGAAGGTCGTTGCCGACCGGCGTGACCATCCCCATGCCCGTCACGACCACGCGTCGACGGGCTCCGTTGCGGTTCTCCATCCTGCCCCCCGCCTCAGCCCCGCTGCTCAGTCGATACCCTTCTCCTGAAGGTACTTCACGGCGTCGCCCACCTTCTGGAGCTGTTCGGCATCCTCATCGGGAATCTCGATGCCGAACTCCTCTTCGAAGGCCATGACCAGCTCCACGGTATCGAGCGAGTCCGCGCCGAGATCCTCGACGAACGAAGCCTCGAGCGTGACCTTCTCGGGCTCGACGCCCAGCTCGTTGATGATGATCTCCTTGACCTTCGACTCGGTGTTCTCCGCCATCTTGTCCTCTTCGGTTAGTGTGTCAGATCACCATGCCGCCATCGACGACAATGACCTGCCCGGTAATATATCCCGCCCCCGGCCCTGCCAGAAACCGCACGACGGATGCAATATCGTCGCCGCGCCCCAGCCGCCCGAGCGCGATCTGTCCGAGCAGCCCCTCCCGTACGGCTTCGCCCAGCTCCGCCGTCATTTCCGTCTCGATATAACCTGGCGCCAGCGCGTTGCACAGGATATTACGAGACGCCAGCTCCTTCGCCACCGATTTCGTCAGGCCGATCACCCCGGCCTTGGAGGCGGCATAGTTCGCCTGCCCCTTGTTGCCGGTGAGACCGACCACGCTCGTGATGTTGATGATGCGGCCATCGCGCCGCCGCATCATGCCGCGCGTCGCCGCCCGGATCGTGTGGAACGTGCCCTTCAGGTTCGTGTCCAGCACCCGGTCCCACTCGGCGTCCGCCATCCGCATCAGCAGATTGTCACCCGTCACGCCCGCGTTGTTGACCAGGATGTCGAGCGAGCCGAAGTCGGCCTCCACCTGCTTCACCAGCGCGTCGACGGCGGCTCCATCCGCCACGTCACAGCTGTAGCCGGCGTGCTTAGCTCTTGAAATAAATCATTGTTTTTGTTATGGTTTCAATACGCGATCTGGGCCATGGACGGGTGAGGTCGTTTCGTACGCTCACAGGAATGAACTGGAGAAATATTTTGGACAGACTCGAAG
>JAGTUV010000015.1 GCA_018224305.1 Gemmatimonadota bacterium | reverse complement strand
CCTTCGCCGCGATGCAGAAGACGGAGGCCGGCTTCGATGCCGAAGGGATCGTCATGCTCAGCGTGGACCTGCCGCAAGCGCGCTACCCCGCCACACCGGAACAGGCCGCGTTCTATTCGCAGTTGATCGAGCGCGCCGGCGCCATCCCCGGCGTCATCGACGTCGCCGCAACAAACGGCCCGCCGGGTAGCGGCTGGGGCTCGACGTTCAGCTTCTCGATCGAAGCCCGCAACGCCCGCAACCCGAGCGGTCGCGAGGATGACGAGCGGCTGTACACCGTGACGCCCGGGTACTTCGATGTGCTCAGGCAGCGCATCGTCAGCGGCCGTGCGTTCGAAGCGCGTGACCGCGCCGGCACGACACCCGTCGTGATCATCAGCCGCTCACTCGCCCGTAAACACTGGCCCGGCGAGGACCCGATCGGCGCGCGGCTGTCATTCCGCGCCGGCGAGACGCCGTGGATGGAAGTCATCGGTGTAGCCGAAGATGTGCGCCTCGCCAGCCCGGACCAGGAGCCGATACCACTCCTCTACATCCCGCACGAGCAGAAACCGTGGCCGTGGCTGACATGGCTCACCGTGCTGACCCGCGTACAGCCCAATGCCGATGTCGCCGGGGTCCGCTTGGCACTGAGCGAGACGCTGCTCGCGCTGGATCCGGCGTTACCGCCCGTCACCGTGACCACTGCGAACGATGCGTTCCGTGACGCGACGGCGCGACGCAGATTCGCGATGACGCTCGTCGCCGGCTTCGGCATCGTGGCGCTGCTGCTGACCGTGATCGGGATGTACGGGCTGCTCGCGTACAACGTCGCGCGTGAACAGCGCGAGATCGGCGTGCGCATGGCGCTCGGCGCGCCGGCCGCAGCAATGCTGCTGCGTGTGGTGCGCCGCTCGCTCGGCCTCGCGCTCCTCGGTTCGGCCGCCGGCCTGCTGATCGCGGCCACCGCCGCACGGGCCGCCGCCGCACTGTTCTACGGCGTGTCGCCGGTCGACCTACCCACCTACGCCGTCACCGTGCTCGTCGTGCTTGCCGTGGCCGTTCTGACAGCGCTCATCCCCGCGCGCCGTGCAGCGCGCACGTCGCCGCTGCATGCGCTACAGTCGGACTGACGTCGAACGGGACATGGGGCGACGTCGCGTAGACGGGACATCGCCACCGGTGGTGCTCCTACGCGCAATATGCTACCATGTGGCCATGACCCGTGACGTCGCCTCGCACTATCTCCAGGATATGCTGCTCCAGCTGAGCAAGCAGAAGCAGCTGGCCGAACGTGCGTTCGAACAGCTCGCCGACGACGAAATGTTCTTTCAGCTCGATCCGGAGTCCAACAGCATTGCCGTCATCATCAGGCACCTCGCCGGGAACATGCGCTCCCGGTGGACGGACTTTCTGACGAGCGACGGCGAGAAGGCCGACCGCCAGCGCGATACCGAGTTCGAGATTCAGCCCGGCATCGACCGGGGCACTGTGATGGAATGGTGGGAGGAGGGATGGTCGACGTTGTTCGCGGCGCTCGAGCCGCTCGAAGGCGGCGACCTGCTGCGAACTGTCAGCATCCGCGGCGAGCCGCACAGCGTGCTCGAAGCAATCAACCGACAGCTCACTCACTATGCCAACCACGTCGGCCAGATCGTATACGTCGCCCGGCACGTGCGCGGCTCGGAATGGCGCTCGCTCAGCATCCCCCGTGGCCAGTCGCAGACATTCGATGTGACGAAGGACGGGGGGAGCAAGCGGCTCTGAGCCGCGGCCACCTCCCGCTCCGGATGCTTCCGCCTGTTGACGGCGATGTGCGCACCGCCCTACCCTACCCTGCCCACGGCCGAACAGTCGAAGATCACAGCTTCCAACCGGAGTTCACATGAGACGAGCGTGTGTCCCACTCCTCATCGTCGCCATCGCCGGGTGCGCGGGCCGGAGCGCCGCGCCCGCGTCATCGCCCGCGCCTGCGTCGAGCGACCGGCCTGCTGATTCCGACGCCTATCCATCGACGTACCAGCCGTTCCCATCCGCGCCGACGCTGATCCGGGGCGCGACCGTCTTTACCGGCGCCGGCACCGCGATCCCGAACGGGCAGGTGCTGATCGTGGACGGGCGCATCGCAGCGGTCGGCGCGACGGTCGACGTGCCTGCGGGCGCACGGGTGATCGACGCTGCCGGGCGCTTCGTCACGCCCGGCCTGATCGACACGCACTCACACCTGGGTGTGTACGCGAGTCCGGGGGTGGACGCGCACTCCGATGGCAACGAGGCGACGGACCCGGTGACGGCGCAGGTCTGGGCGGAGCACTCGATATGGCCGCAGGACCCGGGCTTCCCCCGCGCACTGGCGGGCGGCATCACGACACTGCACGTGCTGCCCGGCTCCGCCAACCTGATCGGCGGCCGCAGCGTGAGCGTGCGCAATGTGCCTGCGCGCACGATGCAGGAGATGAAGTTCCCCGGTGCACCGCACGGAATGAAGGTGGCATGCGGCGAGAACCCGAAGCGGGTGTACGGCAGTCGCGGTCGCGCGCCGAGCACACGCATGGGCAACGTCGCCGGATACCGCGCGGCGTTCATCCGCGGTGCGGATTATCAGCGCCGCTGGGATGCCTGGCAGGACGGCGGCCGGCGCGGCGATGCACCGACGCGCGACCTCCAGCTGGAGACGCTCGCCGGCGTGCTGCGCGGCGACATCCTGATCCAGAACCACTGCTACCGCGCCGACGAGATGGCGATCATGCTCGATGTGTATCGCGAGTTCGGCATCAAGCCCCGCTCCTTCCATCACGCCGTCGAAGCGTACAAGATCGCCGACCTCCTCGCCGAGCACGACGTGTCCGCCTCGATCTGGGCCGACTGGTGGGGCTTCAAGATGGAGGCGCTCGATGCGACGAACGCGAACGCCGCGATCGTGCACAGTGCCGGCGCACGCGTGGTGATTCATT